>SMXJ01000111.1 GCA_004356305.1 Bacteroidota bacterium
GGAAGCACGAAATAAGTGCGTTGAGAGCATTATTTCAGTAATGGGGAATTTAAATCCACATTTACGGGATGTACCCGATTTTCAGCATAAATTATGGGATCAATTGTTTATTATTTCAGATTTTAAACTGGTTGTAGATTCTCCCTTTCCCATACCATCAAGAGAAGAATTGGCGGCACGACCTGAACCTCTTGATTATCCTCAAAATTACCCTAAGTATCGATTCTACGGAAACAACATCAAACGTATGATCGATGTGGCTGTTAGCTGGGAAGATGGTGATATGAAGATCGGACTGGTCTTGACCATTGCCAACCATATGAAGAAATGTTTCTTGAATTGGAACAAAGATACCGTAGAAGACGATGTGATATTTAAGCATTTGTATGAACTTTCTGACGGGAAGATCGATCTGCGTAATAGCGATGAAGATCTTTCAGATTCGCAACAATTGCTCAAGAGTAAAAAGCGATTTAGCAAGCAGTTTACGGGCAAGAGTAAAGGCGGTGGTAAGAATAGCAGTAATCGCAATCGTAAACGCTACTAAGTTAGTCCACTCTAGATTTTTATGGGAACTTTTAAAATAGATGGCGGACACTCTTTAAAAGGTGAAATTCGCCCACAAGGCTCTAAAAATGAATCCTTACAAATAATTTGCGCCACATTATTAACTTCAGAGGAAGTTATTATTGATAATATTCCTGATATCCTGGATGTCGATAAATTGATTAGCATTTTAGGGGATCTGGGCGTGAAAACTCAAAAGTTAAGTAAAGGAAAGTACTCTTTTAAAGCAGATGAAATAAACCTGGAGTACTTAGATTCGAAGGTCTTTAGACAAGATGGCGGTTCACTTCGTGGTTCTATTATGATCGTAGGGCCATTGTTGGCCAGATTTGGAAAAGGATACATCCCCCGTCCCGGCGGTGATAAGATTGGCCGCCGCAGACTGGATACTCACTTTCAGGGGTTTATTAAATTAGGCGCAAAATTTCGTTACAATAAGGAAGATCGTTTTTACGAAGTAGAAGCGCCGGATGGGTTGAAGGGAGCCTATATGTTGCTGGACCAGGCCTCTGTGACCGGGACCGCAAATATTGTGATGGCTGCAGTCTTAGCCAGTGGTACTACTACAATTTACAATGCGGCTTGTGAACCTTACATTCAGCAACTATGTAATATGTTGAACTCGATGGGAGCGAATATCGATGGAGTAGGTTCCAATTTATTGACAATTGAAGGCGTGGAAAGCTTAAAAGGTTGTTCTCATAGAATCCTTCCCGATATGGTTGAAATAGGTAGTTGGATAGGTTTGGCCGCTATGACTCATTCTGAAATTACGATAAAAGATGTAAGTTGGGAGAATTTAGGCTTGATTCCGGATACTTTTAGAAAGTTGGGAATTACTTTAGAAAAGAGAGGAGAGGATATTTATATTCCTGCACAAGACCGTTACGAAATTCAGGGGTATATTGACGATTCGACACTCACGATTTCTGATGCACCCTGGCCGGGCTTTACACCAGATCTGTTGAGCGTGGTTTTGGTGGTGTGTACCCAAGCCAAAGGAAGTGTACTTATTCATCAAAAAATGTTCGAAAGTCGTCTGTTCTTTGTGGATAAACTAATTGATATGGGAGCGAGGATTATTCTTTGTGATCCTCACCGCGCTGCAGTGATAGGGCATAACTTCGAATCTGATCTGAGAGCAACCACTATGGTTTCGCCCGATATTCGGGCGGGTATTTCCTTATTGATCGCGGCTCTTTCTGCAAAAGGGATTAGTACCATACACAATATTGAACAGATCGATCGTGGTTATGAGAATATAGATGAACGATTAAGGGCAATTGGTGCCAGGATCACTAGAATTGATTAGTTGCAAAAAACATTATGCGTTTTTATTCTTGATGATCTCGTCCTGCAGTTTTCTTCGCAATTGTTGTTCTCTTTCAAGTGCTTGTTGTCTGTGAGTTTCGAATTCTTCGTCCGTTTCGGTTAGTTTTAATTTAGCTGCCTTGGTGATCACATTACTATTTTTGAATTTAAACAAAAGATATAGCACAACTAATACTAGTAACCCAATAATACCCCACATGGTAATTTTGTAAATAGTTTTATTGATCAGAGCTCCAAAGAGGTTAATACCATCTTGATTTTCTATAGATGTATTCAATTCTGTTTGAAGACTAGACATACTTTGGGTGAGCGTGTCAATTTTACTTTTTTGCAAAGCTATCGTTCCCTGCGCATTTTCAAGATCTTTTTTAATCGAGGCAATGGAATCCTCAACGTTCTTTTTGAGATTGTTGAGTTTGTATATTTTAACCACTTTGTATTCTTCATAGCGGTTAGATTTATCAATGACATCAACAAATAGCTCTTCGAGAGTAGTGGTTTTTTGCTGGGCAATCGCTGGAAGTACATACAATGCAAAGCATACCGTAAGAAGGAGAATTTTCAGTTTCATAATGAGGGGATATGGTTTGTTATGGCAAAGTAACCTCAAAAAAGAAGAATAATTGTTACCGATAGCGATTAATTTTGTTAAAATTATTCAGCCTGAACCAATTCCTTATTCATCGTATAACTCAATGCTCCTGATGGACATTTCTTTATTTGGGAGATGATCTTACTTGATGGGGCACCGTCGAGGTCTATCCATGGAATGACCGTAGTTCTAAATACTGACGATAATCCGTTCGCACATTTCTCGGCGTGAATGCATTTAGTAGGTTCAAAAGTAACAGTAATTTCTTCGTTGGTAAATTGGTTATTATCGGTTTCCATAAGCGTTGATTTGGGGGATATGTAACTACTTAATTTTCAATAATATCGATAAATATATACATTTAATCGGATAAATATATAATTATTGAAGAAAATACTTACAAATATTTAATATAAAGTGAAATTATAAGTGTTTAAAACCCGTTGTGGGAGAATGTAATTCCGAAGTGGAGGAAATTGTTTTTTCATTCGAAGAAAGTGATATAATTCGCTACTTCTTCCTGTTTTATCAGGTTTCAGTAATTTGAATATTTTTATTAAGTACACCAGCATTTTATTTTTTGCTGTAAATGTACTACAGAAACTGAGTAACAGCCAAGAGGAAGAAGAAGATTAACAGTTATTTAGCAATCCTCATCACAGCACGGATAGTCTTTAACCAATTTACAACTCGTCACGGCCAATAGTGCCCTTATGACAGTAGCTAAAATGTATAACCATAAATGCTTCAAATGGCCGGAAACCACTGCCGGAGAAAAAGATCTGACAGGATTCATCGAAGCAAATGTGATGGGACCCGCCATCAAGGCTTCAAGAAGGACAATGCCGCCTATGGCTATTCCTGCCAAAATTCCCATCTCTTTAGAGCTGGTGGATATGTTGATAATCACTTGCATCAAAAAGAAGGTGAGCGGTACTTCCATTATAAATATCCTTAAAACATCTATTTGTGGTAGGGTGGACCCCAATAGTTCATTTTCAGGAAAAAGGAATAAAAGGATCCCACCCGCCGCGAATGCACCAAGAATTTGCAAAATACAACAGGCCGGAACTTCTTTCCACGGAATTTTTTTAGCGAAGACGAAACCAATAGTGACCGCCGGGTTTATATGTGCGCCACTTATTTCGCCAAAAGCGACGATCATTCCCATGACTATGAGTCCGAAGGTCATCGCAATGCCCACATGCGTCATCGTGGCACCCGTAAACTCATTGATGACAATCACACCTGTACCACAAAAAACCAAACTAAAGGTTCCAATGGCTTCGGCGATATAACCCTTTTTTATCATGCAACAAAAGCAACATAGTTTCGCATGCTATTTTTATGTTTTTGTTAACGATTAAAAAATGGGCAAATCGTACCTTCGTGCAAATCGTAAAAAACTGTAAATAAAAACCACAATGAAAAATTTAATTCTATTAGTTTGTGTAGGCTTATTTGCCATGGGAGCCTATGCCCAGATTAAGACCCCGGCACCTAGTCCATTTCAGAAAATCGAACAAAAAGTTGGTTTAACTGATGTTACATTGGAGTACTCCCGTCCTTCTATGAAAGGGAGAAAGATCTTTGGAGGATTGGTTCCTCTTAATGAAATTTGGCGCACAGGAGCCAACGAAAACACAAAGATCACCTTTAGTGATGACGTGATAGTGGGAGATGTAACCTTGAAAGCAGGGAGCTATGCTATTTATACCAAACCAAATACGGAAAATTGGGAGGTTATCTTTTATAGCGATGCAGGAAATTGGGGAACACCTCAAGAGTGGGACCCTGCTAAAGTAGCGGTTACTTTAAAGGTGCAAACCTATCCTATGCCTATGTCTATCGAGACGTTCACCATGACATTTGATAATCTCAAAAATGACTCTGCGGTCATGGGGATTCTATGGGAAAATCTTTACGTTGGTGTACCGATAATGTTTAAAACTGACGAGTTGGTAACCGCAAGTATAGAAAATGCAATGAACGGCCCTTCTGCAGGAGACTACTTCAATTCGGCGGTATATTACTTAGAAGCCGGAAAGGACATCAACAAAGCGAAAATGTGGATTGACAAAGCCATTGTGATGCGTGAAAAGCCAGCCTTTTGGTTCCACAGACAACAGTCGTTGATCTATGCCAAAGCCGGTGACAAAGAAGGGGCGGTGAAAGCTGCCCAAACTTCGTTAAAATTGGCTAAAGAAGCCGGTAACGATGATTATGTAGCATTAAATACCAAATCATTAAAAGAATGGGGATCCATGTAATTTCCAAATAAATAATGTACATAAAAACGCCCTTTATACAGGGCGTTTTTTGTTGGTTATTATTTTAATAATTGAAGAAAATTTAATTAAATCAAAGGTTTTATCGTTACTATTGGTAGTTGTAAACGTAATTGACTATTTTCGAATTCTGTAAATTTGTGACTGAAATTGTAATTATTATTTGCGAACACCTTACAATTAGTTTACATTTATAAATTGAAAAATTAAATCAAATTAAAATTTAGAAAATTATGGAAGGATATTGTGTAAAGTGTAAGTCGAAAAGAGAAATTCAAAATGGTGCAGAAGTTACTATGAAAAATGGCCGTAGAGCCATGAAAGGAACATGCCCAACTTGCGGAACAGGGATGTTTCGGATATTGGGGAAAGCTTAGGTTAGTCAAGCTTACATAGTTTAATTCTCTACAACATTCAAGTATTTGTTTATTGAGCGGAATGATATGTCATGTCAAGCTTTGGGGTGGAAAATCGTTCCGCTTATACTTGACCATTCTCATAAAGATAAATAACAGAATTGGCGGCGCCGAATTATAGTTGTTGTTGGCGAAAGTTATTTATTTTTTTTAGCTAGAGATCTACCTTATCGAGCGGTTATTTTCAGCCGTTCCTTTTAGGAAGTACGTATTGCAACAAGATTGCTATACCCATAACAAGTAAACAGCCCAAAGCATTCAACCATAAATAGGGTATAATGTCTATATACCAAACATAGGCTACCGTTAGCTGTGTGATAATAGCCGCGATAAATGTTGCCTTGCCTTTTACAAACTTTATAAAAAAGGCCAGTAGGAAAACACCCAGTATATTTCCATAGAAAATAGAACCGATAATATTGACCAATTGTATCAAATTGTCAAATAAATTGGCTACACACGCCACCAATATGGCGATCACACCCCAAAGCAGGGTAAACCATTTACTCACGCGTACATAGTGCTTTTCATCCCGGCCTTCATTATTTCGTTTATACAGATCGATGGCTGTCGTAGAGCCTAACGCATTCAACTCACTGGCAGTTGATGACATGGCAGCACTCAGGATCACGGCCAGTAGAAGGCCTATCAATCCACGTGGGAGGTTGTTTAAAATAAAGTGAATGAACACATAATCCTTATCGTTGGTTTCAGCATTAGGATTGGCTTGTTTGATAAGTACTTTCGACCGGTCCCTTAGTTCGGTGTCAGTAGTATTTAAAGTTTGGATCTGTTTGATAAGCTGTTCTTTCTTCGCGGCGTCTTCGGTACGCGCAAATTTAAGCTGTACGGCTTTGATATCGGTCTCTAAGATCTGTTTTTCGGCTTGCAGATCGCGATATTGCTCTGCGTATTCACTGTTCATCACATTTTTTTCGGCGGCAGGATTAAAGTTCAATGGAGAGCTGTTAAATTGGTAAAAGACAAATACCATCACTCCAATCAACAGAATAAAGAACTGCATAGGCACTTTTAGAAGTCCGTTCATGATTAGCCCCATCTGACTCTCTCGCACCGATTTCCCCGATAAATAACGTTGCACCTGACTTTGATCTGTCCCAAAATAGGCGAGCATTAGAAAACTACCCCCTATGAGACCCGTCCAGATAGTATATCGATTCTCCAGATCGAAGGAGAAATCTAAAACTTCCATTTTACCGTTGGCTCCTGCAATTTCCAAAGCTTTGGTAAAAGAAATGTCTAATGGGAGGTAATTGAGAATGATCAAAAATGCCATGAACATTCCGGCAAAAATGATCGCCATCTGATACTTTTGCGTAATGTTGACGGCTTTGGTGCCACCGCTCACAGTATAGATCACCACCAGTGTACCGATGATGATATTTAAATAGATCAAATTCCAGCCCAATACGGCTGAGAGAATAATAGCAGGCGCAAAAATGGTGATCCCTGCAGCCATGCCACGTTGCATTAAAAAGAAAATGGCGGTTAGCGTCCTGGTTTTTAGGTCAAAACGGCTTTCTAGAAATTCATAGGCTGTAAAGACCTTGAGTTTGTGGTAGAGCGGGATAAAAACCAAACAGATCACCACCATAGCAATCGGTAATCCGAAGTAAAATTGTACAAAACCCATCCCATCATGAAAGGCTTGTCCGGGAGTGGATAAAAAAGTGATCGCACTCGCTTGGGTTGCCATTACACTCAAACCTACGGTCCACCATTTCGCTTCATTTCCACCTTTGATGTAATCGGTTATGTTTTTATTGCCACGACTTTTGTAGGTGCCATAACCCACAATAAATAGTAAAGTCCCAATTAAAATACCCCAATCGATCGTTCCCATACTAGGCGTAACTTTTCATTATAAAATAGAACAAGACTATGTAGATCACATTGATAAGCAACACTAAGGTGTAGCTCTTTTTCCAGATGAATTTATCCACAGTTTCTTCGCTATGATGTTCTTTTTCCATTTTTATAATCGAAATTTGATTTCAAAGAATACCTTTCACTATTCACTATTTCCGCCTTTGTTACACTTCGGACGGACAAGCACTATTCACGTCTCATATCTCACATCTTAAATCTCACTACTCATTTCCCAAAGATAATAAGTTAGCAAACAATCGATATGCGCCCGATACACCTGCCGGTAATTCTCTAAAAAAACTTAATCCCGTATACACATAATACCCTTTTCCATAGCTCGCTATGAGTAGGGAACCTTGGGTTTCTGGGTATTCTTTGTCATGCATCCCTAAGATAGGGGTGAATTCCGGCGCCCATTCGTTCGGGAAATACAATCCGCGTTCTTGGACCCAACCTTCAAAATCGGATTGAGTGATCTTATTGGGTCGGTTAAGTGCGGGATGTTTTGGCGCAAGAATGGTTACCTCTGAAAATTCATCTGTTACACGGTCGCGGGATAATTTCAAAGGATAGGGTGCCAGGTCGGTTGTTAACAATCTGTGACTCGTATTATATTGAAGTAACAGTGTGCCACCGTTGTAAACATATTCGTTCAATTGTGGTTGTTTGAATTTTAGTTCAGCTACCGTATTGTAAGCTCTAATTCCTACAACAACGGCATCGAATCTCTTGAGGTTTTCTGCCGAAATTTCCGAAGGAATTATAGTGGTAACGGTATATCCGATCTGCTTCAAACTCTCCGGAATCGCATCTCCGGCGCCATTGATATATCCAATGTTCTCTCCTCGCTTTTCAATGGGGATACGTACTACTTTGGCCTGCGAAGGCATTAGAACACTTTGAAATGGAATGTGGTCGTAATCGATAGTGATCAATTCCTTATCATGATAAGTATCGCCCACCTGAAGCAATGGTTTGATATAGCCTTCACTTTGGTCTTTGGGAGGTGTAATGGTAAAGACAACCGTTTGTGTAGTACCTTTTGGGCCTATTGAAAAGGTATGTTGCGAAGGTGAAACCACCCAACCTTTAGGGTGCTGTAAATTCACCGTCCCGGTAATATTTTCGCGACCCGCCTTTACGATCACCGGAATTTCCCTCGGCGTTTCATCGGAGAATATCAATACTTTTTCCGGGATGGAGGAGGTCACTTCCGGAAGGACCTGGAACGGACGATATACTTCACCCTTTACGGGATCATTGAATTTATATACGATGTTTTTTATAATACTTATTTCCTTACCTGCGATCGATAGATTGAATTGAACAGGAAACCGCTGAGTCTGCTCGGGCAATCCAATCAGGTCTTTATCATCCACCCGATACATTCCTAATGTACCTGTGACCTTCAACCAATAAGGAGCACTAGTTTCTGAAACATTAAAGGTTTGATCTGTGCTTAATATGGAATGTTTTTTATTTTCTGAAAGTGGCGTAGGAACAAATTGGGAAGGAAATTGGATGACCGTCGAACTGATCGAATTGAGCTGCATGGTCACTTTCGACCGATTAATTACCTCGACTGAAACGGTTACATCACCTTTTGGAGACACACTTTGCTGGTCTGCCACCGCCTCGAGGAACAAACCGGAACAATCTAAGATGAGTTGTTTTATTTCTTCCGTTTTAATAGCTTTCCAATGATCATCTTTCAAATCTTGAATCAATTCATAGGCCTCCATCAATTGAGGAACAACTAAGGATGGATCGGTAAAATCGAAGTCTTTCTCGGCTTGGGATAAGATATTTCCTATGGTGGTACCCCCTTCAACACGAGACCAGCTAGTGTTGATCCCGTCAAACAAATTGGATCTGTCTTGTGGAAAATCGCCTTTTAAGAATTCAAGATATTCGGTTTGGCTGCCACGGCTTCCTGTGCTGCCAAAGCCCTGGGATTTATGCATACTACTACTCAGGGAAGCAATTTCACCATTGGACAGCCCCAGGCTTGGATAGTAGCCTCCGGTTTCTATTTCTACGAGGTTGGATTTGTCTGCTTTTTCGAAATTTTCTCTACTTCCATAGAACCACCAGGAGGTGTTAAAAAACAGTCTCTTGGGTTGCCATGTTCCATATTGTTTCGCTGTTTCAGTAAACTTACTTGAATCACTAACCAGATCAAAAGCTTCGAAGCTCAGCATAGCCGAAGAGGTATGGTGTCCATGTGTGGATCCTGGGTTGCGGTGATTGAATCTGTTTATAATAATGTCCGGCTTAAATTTTCGTATAGCCCGCACTACATCGTTCATTACTTCCTCCTTGTTCCAGATAGTGAGTGTTTCATCGGGGTGCTTGGAATATCCAAAATCATTGGCGCGTGTAAATAGTTGGCTTCCGCCATCGATACCACGAGCCGCTAATAACTCTTGGGTTCGTATCACACCCAATAATTCTCTGATCTCCGGTCCTATCAAATTTTGTCCTCCATCGCCTCGGGTCAATGATAAATAAGCGGTGCGCGCTTTAACTTCATTAGAAAAATAGGAAATGAGACGAGTGTTTTCATCATCCGGGTGGGCACCTATGTATATGGCCGATCCCAGGAAATTCAGCTTTTGTAAATTGTGATGGATTTCAGATGCTGATAACTTTTGGGGCTTTTGAGCGAAAATAGCGGATGATAAGAGGTATGCTGCTAAAAAATGAAAAAATAATTTTTTAAAAATCACAGTGATGTTTTTTGATGAGGCTCAAAGATATCGAAAATAGGGATTTGGGATAACGACTTGGCATTTCTTTAACAACTAGCGATCATCCAATTATAACGAAAGAGAATCCCGCAATCGCAAATATTTGTTACTGTTCTGTCCCCAATATGCTGTTTTTAAACGTTTCATTTTCACCGCTGTTGTAATGAGTCCATTGGCATGTGTTTCTTCCCAACGCTCGATGGTGTATGGAAAATCACTACTGAAGTATATTTTCAATTCTCTTTTTAGACCCTGGTAGGTAAGCGTGTAAGTGGAAATAGAATCCCCCTTCACTAAATTTCCGGAAGCCTTGTGCGCTGCAATTTTTCGATGACTCATCCTGAAATATTCGAAGCTAGGCAAAATCGTAATTTCTCCCGTTGGCAGTTCTTCGGGATTCATTCGTATACGGTTCCATAATTCACTTTCGAGCCAGGACTTGGGCATGATTATTTCCTGGTCTGCCTCACCTTCAAAATAGGAGTGGACCTCAATTTCAAAACTCTTTTTATTATTGAGCTGTAAATATACTTGTCCGCACCATTCCTGTACGGAGTGTGTTATTTTAAGTGCGTGACCGGTCGAATTAACAGGGCTGAATGTACTCGTCATTACTGAATATGGATATATCCCTGTGAGATATTTTTTGGTAATGTTTAATTTGAGAACAGGAATGTTCTCTTCCGAATATTGATTTGCCTTTACCTGTACTTTGGGTAAGAAGTCTTCAGTTACAAAAACGGTTACCGAGGTGCCGTTGCGCAACTCTCCATATCGTTCTTGAGTAAGTTTATAGGACGTAATTTCGGCGACCCCCTGATACCAATAGTCTTTAAAATCGTCGGAGATGTTTCTGTAATGGGAGGATTTCGTGCCTTGATCAGGTTCTAAATCAAAAGCTAGCGAGTCCTTTTCCGAAGAATTACAGGCCATTAAAAAAGAAAATGTTATCGATAGTATGGAAACAAGACGTATAGTTTTCATGGCAGAAGATTTTCTGCGAAATTACTATATAATTAACCGTTGGCAATCTCCATTAACCTTTTATACACAAGTCGGGTTGGCAGACCCATTACGTTGAAATAAGAGCCCTCCAAACGGTCGATCCCTATACAGCCCAACCATTCCTGAACCCCGTAACTACCTGCCTTGTCCAAGGGTGAGTAGGCGTTGAGGTAGTAGTCTATTTCGGCCTCGTTGAGTTCCTTGAACCAAACTTTGGTGGTGTCGTGTATAACTTCCTGAAAGTTTTTCGAAGTAAAGCACACCGATGTTATCACCTCGTGCATTTCGCCACTCAAACTGAGCAGCATTTCTTTGGCTTCTTTCAGGTTTGCAGGTTTACCGATAGCGATCCCGTCCATCCAAACCAGGGTGTCACTGGTGATGATTATTTCGTTGGTTTTTACGTTTTTGAATGCAGTGGCCTTTAATCGAGCCAAATGATCGGTTATTTCTATTCCCTTAAGAGTAGGTGGGTAGAATTCATCTACCTCGCGAACATCAATACTAAAATCTATGTCCAGATTTTTAAACAGTTCCTGCCTTCGAGGAGAGCCGGAGGCTAGAATTATCTTATAATCTTTAAGTTTTGTTTTTAACATACTTTTTCAGTATTCAATATTTGTTGATTCGTTTAATCGTGGAATAGTTGAGCTGTTACTCCCAACTTCGGCCTTCAATCTTCAATCTTTTCACTCTTCACAGTTTGATAATAACTTCAGCGTAAAAAATAATGGAACAAATTCCGGTTAGCATCACAACTTTTAATATAATTGAAAGCACCCCAAAGTGTTTATTGTTTTCAGCATTCCAGGCTTTGATACAAAAAAACAAAATAGGAGCTGCCACCAAGAACACAAAATATAAAACCACTTTTTGGTAGTTGTATAGTACGAAGTAGGTGTAGAGCAATACGCATAATAGTGCGATCACGCCGAGCACAAATACTACGTTCACAGTACGTCGCCGTCCCAAAACAATGGGCAGTGTTTTGCGGCCACCGTTTTTATCCCCGTCGATATCCTGCAAATCCTTTACGATCTCCCTGATAAAATTAATAAAAAAGGCAAACCCCGCGTACATCAATATTGCCTGCGAGCTCAAAACCTGAGACTCTTTTAGTTCGGTATCGATGGCGGGAAATATATCGAATAGAATTAGAATTAATAGAATCGATGCTACCAATACGGAAATCAAAATATTTCCCAGGAGGAACATCGATTTCAATTGGGTAGCATACACATACAATAGGGCGGAAATAACTATAAATACCGCAGCTAAGCCCGGGTGGTCTAAGAGATTGGACAGATAAAACCCGACACCCACGCCTAAGATATTTAAAATGATATAGAAATTATAGGCCGATTTTTCTGTTATTCTCCTACCTACAATTACTTGCTGGGGTTTGTTGATACGATCTATATTCACATCAAAAATATCGTTGATCACGTTGCCGGCGGCCGCGATACAAACGGTTGCAAAAACTAACAACCTGAATCGGAAATTATCCAGCGATACCTGTACATCGAGCGTTTCCAACAATCCGTATTTTATAATTCCCTGTACGAGGATGATCAGAAGAAGATTGACAGGTCGGGTAAGTTTTAAAAAGCTAATCATATTTTGCGCTGGTACTGCCATTGCTCACCCATTTTCCTTGCACTTTCAATACTTGTTCAATTATGTCACGTACCGCACCTTGCCCTCCTTTTCTATGCGAAATGTACTTACAAATATCTTTAATTTCGGGTACAGCATCCTGCGGACAGCAGGGTAACCCAACCAGTTGCATGGCATCCAGATCGGGCACATCATCTCCCATATAGAGAACATTATCAGTCTGTATCTTTTTGCTGCTAAAGTATTCGTTCAGGATATTGATCTTGTGATAGGCGCCCAGATGAATGTCTGTGATCCCCAATCCCTCCAGGCGTATGCGTACTCCTTCATTGGTTCCGCCACTGATAATACAAATATTGAATTTGTGATCAACCGCGGTTTTAAGTGCAAAGCCATCTTTTACGCTCATTTTTCGAAACATCTCACCCTCGGTATTTATAATGATGGAACCATCGGTCAAGACACCATCCACGTCAAAAACGAAGGTGGTGATGTGTTGCAGATATTCTTTATAGCTTTTTTCCATGTGCCTGTTGTATGGATTTTGTTATGATTTTATAAATGTCCTTATACCAATCATTGTTGAGCAAATCTAAGTGTTTTTCAATTGTTTTTTTGTCTTTTCTTTTCGCGGGGCCCGTTTGTGATTCACTCGGCGATAAACTTTTGATCTTATTTGCGGTTTCTATGATGAGCGGTTTCAGTAAATCGAAATCAAGGTGATTTTCAGAAACGATATCTTCGGAAATATGGTACAAATGGTTGGTGAAATTATTTATAAAAACCGCAGCCAAATGAAGCTTTCGGCGATCTTCCGAGATTATTTCGACGGTTTTTTCAGAAATACAACCCGCTATTTTTTGTAGTGTTTTCAGGTCTGAAGTGTTCGACGCTTCCACGCAAATTGGAATATTTATAAAATCGATATCACGATCTTTTGAAAAAGTTTGCAGTGGATAAAATACACCCTTCCTGTTTTTTTCTGAAAGTATTTGTATGTCGACACTACCGGAAGTATGAACCACCAATCTGTTGTGAAATGGTAGTTTTTCTGAAAAGCCTTTGATGTCATCATCAGGAATTGCAATTATATAGACATCGGATTCTTTGATCTCCGATAGTTGACTTGTGAAATCGGTTTTGAATTCTAAAGGGATCGTTCCCAGTGAGCGGTTATATATTTGAACGATCTCGACTTCCCCGGTACCTGAAAAAGCGGCATATAAATGCCGCGCAACATTTCCGAAGCCTAAAATCGCCACTTTGATCATAGGACGAAGGTAATAACTTTTTAGAAGGATTTTATCTTTGAGATAGCACTATCTTTAACAGGATATTTCGAATTTAATACTATGAAGGATATTTGAAGCGTGAAAAATCCAACAGTGAGAATAATACTAATACCTTAACAGAATTTAAATAGAAAATCTAGCAGCAATTAACTAAATTTGCGCAAAATTCGCTCTCATGCAAAAGAAGCTTGCCGACATCCTTTTCTCTACACGTCTTACCGCTATTTTATTCATTACTTTTGCTGTTTCTATGGCGGTTGGTACGTTTATGGATGCCTCCTCTGATACCTCTCCTACGCCGTATTCACGTGAGATGATCTATAATGCCTGGTGGTTTGAAGCCATTATGGTATTTTTCGTGATCAATTTTGTGGGGAATTTATTTCGGTTTCGATTGTATAGAAGAAAAAAATGGGCGACTCTTACATTTCATTTGGCATTTATTTTAATTCTAATAGGGGCTTTCGTAACACGTTACATCGGATACGAAGGATTAATGCCTATACGGGAAGGTGCAACCGAAAGTACATTTCTCTCTAAAGAAACATACCTAAAAGTTTTTATCGATGGGGATTATGAGGTCGATGGTGTTGCACAAAGAAGAAAAGTACCACAGAAAAAACTGGACCTTTCTGAGCGGTTGAGCAATAAATTTACGATCGAAACGGATTACAACAAACAACCTATAACAATTTCATATAAAGATTTTATATCGAATGTAAAGGAGGGATTTATTCCTTCCGAAAATGGGGATGAGTATCTTAAAATAGTGGAGGCGGGTGATGGCGACAGGCATGATCACTGGCTTAAGGTAGGTAGTGAAACGCTTATTCATAATATTGCGTTTACCATTAACAATCCGAAAGCCGGGGCGATCAATATTTTTGTTACTGATAATGAATATACGATTGAAAGTCCTTTTGAAGGGTCCTTTCTGCGAATGGCAGATCAATTCCAAGGACAGGTAGTTGCAGATAGCGTACAGCCATTGAACCTGCGTTCCTTATACCAGGTTGCTAATATGGCCTTTGTTTTCCCCGAACCGGTTTCCAAAGGTAGCTATGGAATTATAAAAGCACCGGCGCCGGAGAAAACAAATCAGGATGTCCTGATAGTTGAAGTAACTTCGCTGGATGAAACCAAAACTGTAGAGCTCATCGGGGGGCAATATATCGCATCAGATCCCGAGAGTGTTGATATCGCAGGATTGAAAGTGTACCTAAGCTATGGTGCTGAAATATATCAATTGCCTTTCAGCATTACTTTAAACGATTTCATAGCGGATAAATATCCCGGTACCGAAACCGGCTATTCTGCGTTTAGATCCAAGATCACAGTGAACAACAGCGAAAGTGATTTTTACGATTACGATATTTATATGAACAATGTGTTAGATCACAAGGGTTTTCGCTTTTTTCAAGCTTCTTTTCATCCGGATGAAAAAGGTACCGTTCTTTCAGTAAATCACGATTTCTGGGGGACCTGGATCACCTATATCGGTTATTTTCTGCTTTATTTCGGCTTATTGTCTATACTTTTCAATCGTAATACGCGCTTTGCCGATCTAAGGAGAATGCTAACTATAGTGAAAGATAAAAAGGCCAACATCACTACGGTGCTGTTATTATTTCTCTCTGTTTCCGGTTTTGCACAGGAGAAAGATCATATCCAAAGAGCAACTCTTCAACAAATAGATTCTATTGTTTTTGCAAATGCCGTGAATAAAGAACACGCAGCGAAGTTTGGCAGGTTGGTGCTTCAGGATAATGGAAGGATGAAACCCATCAATACATTCGCGAGTGAATTACTTCGGAAGGTGAGTGGTAAGAATACCTATGGCGACCTGGATGCCAATCAGGTCTTTTTGTCGATGGTCCAAATTCCACAACTCTGGTTCGAGGTCCCATTGATGAAATTGGACTGGCGGAACGATAGTATCAAAAAGATATTGGGTGTGCCTAAGGATGTATCGAAAGCATCCATTATTGATATGCTGGATGAAAATATGCAGAACAAAATAGGTCCTTATCTCCAGGAGGCCAGCATAAAAATGAATCCCAATCAGTTTGAAAAGGACTTCATTAAATTGGGCCAAAAGTCCTATTTACTCGATCAGGCATTGAGCGGTGGGATCCTAAAGATCTTTCCTGTTCCCGGCGATCTAAATAACAAATGGATTTCCAATGCAGAACTTTCACAATCGAATATCAGGGGAAAGGATTCTGTTTTTATCTCAGAAATTATCTCAGGATACCGTCTTACTTTAGATTATGCCAGACAGAGTAATGATTACAGTCAGGCAGATAAAGTGCTGGATCTTATCATAGAATACCAACAAAAGTATGGCGGTGAAGTGTTGCTTTCAGATAACAAAATAGACGCGGAGATCTTTTACAATAAAGCAAATCTATTCAATAGATTGTATCACTACTTCGCCATGTTTGGGTTTTTCATGTTCAGCTTTATAATTGTTCAGATCTTTTATGAGAATAGGGTAGTAAACTTTTCAGTAAAATTCTTTAAAGTGTGCATTTGGGCCTTATTTCTACTTATGACGGCAGGATTGATAGCGCGTTGGTACATTAGTGGTCACGCACCCTGGAGCGATGCTTATGAGAGCGTGATCTATGTGAGCTGGGCCACAGTCCTTTTTGGATTGGTATTTGGAAGAAAGAGTGATCTTACCGTAGCTTCCACCGCCTTTGTCGCATCCATTTTGCTTTGGGTAGCGCATTTAAATTGGTTGGATCCATCGATTGCCAATTTACAGCCCGTTTTGGATAGTTATTGGTTGATGATACATGTTGCGGTGATCGTAGCGAGTTACGGACCCTTTACGTTAGGCTGGATACTTGGGATCACTGCGTTGCTGCTGATGGTGTTTACCACCAAAAAGAACAAGTCGAAAATGGACCTGAACATCAAGGAAATTACCATTATTACTGAAATGGCACTTACCGTAGGTTTGGTCATGTTGGCAATCGGTAATTTTCTAGGAGGACAATGGGCCAATGAGAGTTGGGGGCGCTATTGGGGGTGGGATCCAAAAGAGACCTGGGCACTTATAAGTATTATGGTATACGCTTTTGTCATACACATGCGATTGGTTCCCGGTCTTAGGGGAAGATGGTTTTTTAATGTCATGGCAGTCTTTGCTTTTGCGTCCATATTGATGACGTATTTTGGTGTGAATTTCTATTTAACCGGACTACATTCATATGCGAGCGGAGATGTTCCGGTTACTCCCGGATTTGTGTTCTACTTGACGGCATTTTTATTGCTGTTGTCTGTGGTATCCTATTTTCAGTACAAAAAACACTACAAAAAAAAAGGATAAGCAGTTACACTTATCCTTCTCGCCATAATAAAAACAATCGTTGATCAGGTTTTAATATCCTAACAGGGACCGGCTAATTATAGATGTAATCCGGTTGCGAATCTACCATACGGTAATCCTGTTGTATATGTTCGCCTATCTCCAGTTTTACGTATAATTCTTTGGTCAATTCTTCGATTTCATATTCGGTTGATTTGAGTTTTCTAGCAATTTTGGTGTTGTCCTTTCCTTCGGAAATATATTGTAATAACTTAATTTCAAGACCGTCGAGATCATAATGCATAATTAAATTCTCCAGGTATACATCTTCCACTAGTTTTTCGGTCTTTTCACGTGCGGATAATACTTCTTGTCTTTTCAAGAAAATACGTAGTTCCGCTTGTCGAAGAATAACCTCCTCTTTGATCGCTTGCATACGATACATGATCGCATAGGTGATAATCAACATCTCGGCAATAGCAGCGGCTTTTATATGAATAGTTTGGGTCGCTAAAAAGTCAATACCCAATTGGTTGAAGACAAAAAAGTCCAGGCAGAACAACAGAGGAATAAATGAAGCTATGGCATAAAACTTTGCAAAATTCTTTCTACTGAATAAATACACTCCCGCCAGGAAGTAAGTTCCAAGAACACCAAATAACAGACCATTTGTAATATTGATAAAGTCGGCATTCGCGGTGATCCAACCTGCGGTCAATAAAAAAGCAGCAGCTCCTAACAACGAAAGGGTGAAGTATTTTAATTTTGGTAAAAATTCGCCTAGCAATAGATATTTTGAAGCAAACAAGGCACTAAATGCAGTCGCTACGAATAAGAACAATGTTTGATTATTAAAAAGGTTCTCTGCGTTATCCAATCCGAACAATGAGAAAAGTCCATCACTAAAGAATAGTAGTAAGGACATACTCGCCAACGTAAATGAATAGAACAAAAATGTTTTTTCTTCAAAGAGAAAGAAACATACCAGATTGAGTAAAACCAGCATCGATGCAAAGCCATAATACAATCCTTGTCTGAAAATGGTTTGAGTATCCTCGGAAGCTTCATTTCGTAACGTAGAATTTTTTTCAATCACCGTCGAAAAACTTATACCGCCTCCAGTATTATTTTTGTAGGAATTTTCTGAAAAATTAAAATTTTCGCCAAAATTCCCAAAACTTTTATCATAATAGAATGTTCCATCGACAGGGATCATATAAAGTGATGGATACAAGTAGTTGTATTGACCATTAAAGTCACCGCCGTTTTTGCCCTGAAAGGTAGAACTATCATAGGTTTGAAGGCTGATGCTATTGGTTTTGATCTCCACTCGAACTACCTTCTTTTTTGCCTGAACATTAAGACAGAAAAGCAAGGTAAAAAGTAATAATACTGACCTCATTTTAAGTAGGTTTTACAAATTTGGGTAGTTCAATATACAAAAAAATTACACTTTACCTAATTAAATTGCATTTGGTCGATATAGGCACCTTTAAACACCTAATCATTTGTAGGATAATTCTTATAAATCCAATAAAAATTGACCGTTCATGATAGACCGCCTATTTAGTATATTTTAAGCTGTAGATTTTTATTCGCCTACCATGTTTTCGGGTTTTACCCATGCGTCAAATTCTGAAGCTGTGAGATAGCCCAGATTTATAGCTTCTTCTTTTAAAGTAGTGCCATTTTTATGTGCAGTATTCGCAATTTCGGCGGCTTTATGATAGCCAATTTTCGTGTTCAAAGCAGTAACGAGCATCAATGAATTGTCCAATAATCGCTTGATTACCTCATAATTTGGTTGGATTCCTTGAACGCAATTAATATCAAAGGACACGCACGAATCGCCTAGCAGTTGTGCAGAATGTAAGATATTGGCTGCCATTAACGGTTTGAATACATTTAACTCGTAATGACCCTGCATACCACCGATACTTATGGCTACATCGTTACCCAATACCTGGGCACATACCATGGTTAAAGCTTCACATTGAGTTGGATTTACCTTTCCGGGCATGATAGAAGAACCGGGTTCGTTAGCAGGAATAGTTATTTCTCCAATTCCGCTTCTGGGGCCACTCGCCAACATCCGGATATCATTTGCAATTTTATTCAGGGATACAGCTAATTGTTTTAATGCTCCATGCGATTCGACAAGGGCGTCGTGAGCTGCCAGAGCTTCAAATTTGTTCTCTGCGGAAATAAATGGGAGTCCCGTAAATTGGGCGATATAGGCTGAAACTATATCCGCATATCCCTTTGGAGTGTTTATTCCCGTGCCCACTGCTGTCCCGCCTAAGGCTAATTGTGAAAGATGTTCCAGGGTGTTTTTCAGGGCTTTTATACCGTGCTTCAATTGCGCTGCATATCCGCTGAATTCCTGCCCAAGTGTTAGGGGAGTGGCATCCATCAAGTGAGTGCGTCCAATTTTAACACAACTACTGAACTCCGTTGATTTATTTAGTAGGGTAGCCTGTAATTGTTTTACACCCGGGAGGGTCACCTCAACTATTTTCTTGTAAGCAGCAATATGCATTCCGGTAGGAAAGGTATCGTTGGAAGATTGCGACTGGTTCACGTCGTCATTGGGCTGAAGTGTTTTCTCACCTTCGCCAATGGTTTTTCCGGCCAATTGATGCGCCCGATTAGCGATCACCTCATTTACATTCATATTACTTTGAGTACCACTGCCGGTTTGCCAAATTACCAACGGAAATTGATCGTCGTGTTTTCCTTCCAGGATCTCATCACAAACTTTTGCGATCAAATCTCTTTTTTCTTCAGTTAAGACACCTAATTCACAATTGGTATAGGCCGCAGCTTTTTTCAGATAAGCGAAACCATAGACCACTTCCAAAGGCATAGAAGCAGGAGCTCCAATTTTAAAGTTATTACGTGAACGTTCCGTTTGAGCGCCCCAAAGTTTATCGGACGGTACCTGTACCTCGCCCATCGTATCTTTTTCGATCCTGAATGCCATATGTGTTTTTCTTAGACCCTGCAAAGGTACGAAATCGTCTATTTGTACTCAACTTCACAGCTGTTTAATTCATGTGAATAAATCGGTTGGAATTATTGTTTTTTCTGAAAAATTCACTTTATCTTTGCCGAAACAAAACACCCTGTATCATGTTCGATTTCGGTCAATATTTGGGATTTCTTGCATTCCTGACCATTTTAACCATAGGATTTTGGTTGATGTTCTTCCTGATTGCATTTATTCCGTACTGGTTAGGAGGAACTTTGCTGGAGATTTTTAGAATGAAGCGTGAAGCCAAACGTAAGGCCAGAGAAGAATCTTGATCAATTTTTCATATTAATGTAAATAGGAGTTCAATCGAACTTCCTTTTTTATCCTCCAAAACCACCTTCTTCTTCAAATTCAGCTCCTCGACCGTTGCGTTGCCGTTCCTTTTTTTGGTTAAATCGATACGTAAAATTCAAATTAATTTGTCGTTCTCTCCATTGAAATTCACTATAACTCCTAAAAGTATCAGTTAGTGTAACCGATTTTCTTTTTCTCGAGTTCAACAGATCGCTTACACTAATACCAATAGTAGCATTGTCTTTTAGAAAGTCTTTACTTACCCCGAGGTTTATAGAAAAAATACCTTCGCTCTCCGTTTGTGAATTGTTTCGTGGACCGCGATAAAAAGCATTGGTCTGCCATTCTATCCGAGCGGGGAGTGTCACCTTAATGCTCAATCGCGAAAACCAACTGGTATCTTCGGCACCATAGTCTACACCATTGAAATCACCTTCGGTAACAAATCTAAATATATTTAAACTGCCGTTTAACCGCAACCATTTGGCAGCGTTAAATAGCATCCCGGCTTCAAATCCATATCGCTGATTTGTCGCCAGATTAATTGGTATACTACGTATGATCGGGATACCGTTTGAAGTCAGCTCACCGGTATCTTCACGGATGCGGGTAAACGCACCGGTCTCATATTGATAATAAACGGACGATGTTAAAGTGATTTTTTCCCAGCGATTTAGGTAGCCAAGATCAAAGGCACTAGCGTAGGCAGGATCCAGACCCGGGTTTCCTTGAAATACATTCGCTTCACTCGAACGGGATGGAAATGGATTTAAAAACCAATGTCTTGGCCGGTTGATCCTCCTGTTGTATCCGAAGGTGATATTTTCTTTTTCGTTCAATTCATAAACAAGATTTACCGTAGGAAAGAGCCCGATAAAATCCTTATCGAAGTTTATATTGAATTCATCATTATTAGAAACATCTTCTCCCGTCACTTCACCTTTTAAAGAAGTGGATTCCATTCGAAGACCTAAAAGAAATGAAAAATCTCCAATCTTGTTACCATATTGAGTATAAAATGCTTGTACATTTTGTTTATAGGTAAATAAATTGGATATGCTGTCATTTCTCACAAAGACTCCTGTCGTCCCCACTTCTTCCAAAAGCACGTAGTCTGTGATCTTTTTTTCGAATTTGCCTCTATATCCGGCCTCAAATTGGGCATTTTCTCCTATGGGTCGCACGTAGTCCAATTGCGCTAAATACTCGGTATTATCTTCTTCCTCAGAAATATCTTCAGATGGAAGAATTGTGGTTATCGGGAAAGTATTTCGTTCAACGATAAATGAATTATGAGTTTCTGTGTCCCTTTCAAACTGCAGATCCGTTGTAAGCTCATGGCCTTTGTCATCAAACCTATTCGTATAATTTAATGAGATCTGATACCCAAAATCATCTTCAGTTTCAGTTTCAGTTCTTATTCTGGAAATATTTAATATGTTCTGTTCATCAAATTCATCAGTGAAATTATTTATCACATCCTCATCGGATCCTAAATGCATAAATACGGAAGCAGTAATCGACGATTTTTCAGTGATGAAATATTCCATTCCTAAATTAGTGTTGAATCGTCTGCTAGAACGATCATACTCCCGTTCTTCAATGACTAATGGGTTTTCTACGGTATCTGAAAAGAAATTATTTTCGAAAATAGCATTTCCGGGAGACTTCCTATATCGATACCCGGAGCTATTAAAAATATTGAATTTTTCGGTTCTAAGATTTATATTTCCCGACAAACCAAAACTGAATGGGTTCCCAATACTCGTTAGAATAGAACCGTTTAATCCTAGTGTTTTTTCCTGTCTTAGGACAATATTTAATATACCTGCAGTACCTTCTGCATCATATCGAGCCGACGGTGAAGTGATGACCTCTATACGATCTATAGATTCGGCAGGTAGTTGCCTAAGTGCATCCGTAGATCCAAATCCCGCGAGGGCTGAAGGTCTACCATTGATCAGGATCCGAACGTTTTCATTACCTCGCAGGGCGATAGTCCCATCCAAATCTACTGTTACCGAGGGCACATTATTTAAGGCGTCTCCTATAGTAGCTCCACTAGTGGTAAGGTCTTTTCCAATATGATATATTTTTTTATCGAGGCGTATTTGTACTTCGGTAGTTTCGGCGCGTATAACGATTTCGTCTAAAATTTCAGAATCCAACGATAGTGACATAGTTGGAAGTTTGGTATTCTTAAAAATTCTTTGATTGGTTAAGGATTTGGTCTTATAAGAAATAAACTCGAAATGAATGGTATATACACCCTTGGGAACTTCGATATTGTAATTGCCTTTAGGATCGGTGATTCCCCCTTCGATTATTTTATCATCTTTGTCTACAAACACGATGGTAGCATACTCTAGTGGTAGATTAGTGCCCTTTTCCACGACTTTTCCTGTTACCCTAACCTTGGCCGTATTATCACTGGAATTTCCACGCTGTGCAAAAAATAACGTAGATATAAGTAGAAATAGGACGCATATGGGTAGTCTCATGTCAGTTCAAAGATATTTGACCACGAAAGTACATTATGGTTTGGTGACGTTTGCAAAATTTTTGTTAAAAGCGAATCGTCTATAAGAGTTCGATATTTGAAAAGACAAAACAAGCTCTGTTATTAGATCTTAAATTTAATTATAATATCTCAAAAACCCGTTCCGGTGGCCTGCCTATAACAGCCTTATCACCATTTATTACGATAGGCCGTTGCATTAATGCCGGGTACTCTATCAAAGCATTAATTATTTCTGAATCGCTTAGTTTCTTGCCGGCAAAAATACTTTTCCAGATAGCTTCATTCTGACGAACCAACTCAATGGGATTGAATTTTAAAAGTTTCAATATCTTTTTTAATTTTTCTACTGAAAGTGGCTCGTTCATATATTTTACGGATGAGAATTCATGTTTCGAAGTTTCCAAAAAATTCAGGCACTCTCGGGATTTACTGCATCTGGGGTTGTGGTAGATCTCTATCATACTCAATTGTTAATTTTTTTTATCTATTATTTCTTTAAGTTTTAGACTTAAATGTCTGCAATTACAAGGCTACTTAAATTTCTAATTCGTCAAGTTCCTGTCTATAATCATACTGCAGATCCTCGTGCAGTCCGGTGATCTTATTTTCGATCAATAAGATCTGTCGTTCATATAGATTGACCATTGCGACACTGTTTTTTATGGAAGGCTTGAAATTAATCAGAACTTTACAAAAATAGATCAGTAGTTCTACTTCCGTTTCTTTTTTTGATGAATAGCGTATAAATTTTTTGGTCTCTCTCAGAATCTTTCGAATGCTTTTTTTTACGTAATAGAAACTAGCAGTATTTACTTCTGAAAACCGCTCTGAAATATATTCTTTAACGTGAGTGACATAGCCGGTTTCATCTTCAGCCTCAAAGAGTAAATAGGTGAGTAACTCCTTATTCTCTTTTTTAAACCGTACCAACCGAAGGCACAATGTTTTCAATTCTTCCGAAGAGCGAAATTCTAATTCTTTTTTGATCTGGGAGACGGTGGCCGGTTTCATAAAAACAGGGATTGCTGGCAATGCCTTTACTATTGATTTAGAAGCAGCAATATACTAAATCGCCTCATGCTTTTAAGATGGTTCCATCAACTAATTACCTCTGAATATACGATTCAGTCGAAACTCCTCGCGATCTGTAAAAAGGGACCCCCAAACCTATCTTGAACGAGGAAGAGATGTCGACATACCCTACTAAAGTTCAACTCCCAGATCATCCAGTTGATGTACTAGTTTTTCGGCATTCTTAAAATGAATTCCTTTGATCCCAACTGACTCACAACCTTTGATATTTTTTGCACTATCATCGATGAATAAGGCTTCATCTCTGTTGATATTGTAACGTGAGATCAATAGTTCATAAATTTCAGGAAAAGGTTTGCGCATGCCTTCTTGTCCACTTACCAGGATGCCATCGAACCATTGCAGCCATGTGAATTTTGCGATGGCTTTCGGCCAGGTTTCCGAACTCCAATTGGTAAGCGCCAGTACACGATAATCAGGATCCCCAACAAGTTTTTTTAAGATCCCCAACGTATCTTCATAAGCAAATCCCAGCATTTCTCCCCAACGGCCGTAATACATTCGAATCAATTCTTCGTATTCCGGGAACATTGTAACGCGCTCTTCGGTAGCCGTTGCAAGCGGATAACCGGCATCCTGATTTGCATTCCAGTCCCAGGCACAAATGTGATCGAGAAACCAATCCATTTTTACTCTGTCACCCCTAAATTCCTTTAAAAAAACATACTCCGGACTCCAGTCTATGAGCACACCGCCCAGGTCAAAGATAATGGTGGTGATCTTTTTTTGCATAGTGTAATTTACTACTTTGGAAACAAGCTTTTATCCAAACCGGGTACAATACGCAGGGCATTCTTATAATACACCTTTTTTAAAACATCATCGGGTAGATCCAAGCCATACATGGCCCAAAAGGCATGGTATTTTTTGTGATATGGAAAATACTCATCGTCGCTTTCCAAAACCCGGAAGTAGGTTGGAAACTCTTCAGGTTTCCAGCTGTCCTTTCCGAAGAGAATTCGGTCCTGGTACTTTATGAAAAAGGCCTTTGCTTCACGTGGTTGACGGCCCAATTCAGCGATAATAGCGCCAATACCCACATTCATATTGGGTATATCATCAAGCAATTCTCCCAGTTTTCCCAAATCGTTGGCAAGCCATCCCATATGAGCGTTAATAAACGTAGTATTTGGGTTTTTTCTGAACATATTGTGCTGCTCGTCCATAAGTTGTTCCCAGGGAACAGGATTGTCCGGGCCACGTTTTCTACGGGGTCGTAGTTTAAGCTCCAGCCACCGTTCGTTATCGCCGTCAAATTCATCCCAAAAAGGCTTGGGGTCGGCTGTATGAATAAGAACCGGAATTCCCAACTCTCCACATTTAGCCCAAATAGGGTACAGGCGGACATCGTCTACCGCAACTCTTTTCCCCGCCTTATCGGTATATCGTAAACCAAGGCTTTTATATATCTTAAGCCCCCTCGCACCACTCGCAACATCTTCTTCCAACTGTGACAAGGTTTTTTCTATCCATCCTGTCACACCGATCCCGTCAAAATCTATGTTGGCAAAAACTACGAATCGATTCGAATAATTATCCTTTATATTTTGCACGCTTTTTTTTAAATCATCTCCGGAGCGTCCACTAAGGTTTACCATGATCCTCATATTGAGAATGTCCATTGCCAAAATCACCGGCGTCAGATCCTGATTTGCCATTCGGTATTGATGTCCGTGAACATCGATAAAAGGATATTTGGCTTTTGTAAGAATTTCACCGGGAACTACCAGGGTGGAAGCAGGGTTGTATTCTTCGAAGGTAAGATCCTGGGCAAAGGTAACCATGCTAACCAGGAAAATAAGTAGTGTTATGTTTCGATACATAGAGTCGTTATTTATTCCGCCTTAAATGTAAAAATATGAATAGAAGCTAAGAAGGTTTTAGGATGGGTTTAACTTATTTGACCGCTAATTCTAGGAACATCAATTACAGTTCATCGGTTTTCTCACCCTGTCCCGTCATCATTAGATATGCTTTCAAAAAACCGTTGATATCTCCATCCAAAACCGCCTCGGTATTTCCGGTTTCATGAGCTGTGCGTACATCCTTCACCAGTTTATAGGGGTGGAGCACATAGTTGCGTATTTGTGAACCCCACTCGATAGCCATTTTACCGTCCTCGATCGCATCACGTTGAGCCTGTTGTTTACGAAGTTCTATTTCATAGAGTTGTGACTTCAACATCTGCATCGCTTTTTCACGGTTTTCCAACTGAGAGCGGGTTTCAGAGTTATGTATAACGATCCCACTGGGGTGGTGGGTCAAAATAGCCTTGGTCTCAACCTTGTTGACATTCTGTCCACCGGCACCACCACTACGGGCGAAGTCCCAGGAGATCTCGGCCGGGTTTATATCTATCTCGATGCTGTCATCTACGAGTGGATACACATATACACTTGCAAAACTTGTATGCCTTTTCGCGTTGCTGTCAAAAGGTGATATACGGACCAGGCGGTGGACACCGTTTTCACTTTTTAACCAACCGAAGGCGAATTCTCCTTCTATTTCGAGGGTGACTGTTTTTATACCTGCCACGTCTCCGGCCTGATAGTTGAGCTCCTTTACTTTATAGCCGTTTTTCTCAGCCCACATCATATACATACGCATGAGCATTTGTGCCCAGTCGCAGCTTTCGGTACCACCGGCTCCGGCTGTTATTTGAAGTACAGCGCTCAGATCGTCTCCTTCCTCGCTCAACATATTCCGGAATTCCAGTGCTTCGATAGATTCCAATGCCTGGGTGTAGCTGGCTTCGACATTTTTTGCTTCACCTTCGCCTTCTTTGAAGAATTCATAGATCACTTCAGCATCATCGGTTAAATGAATGGCTTTTTCATAGTCCCCCACCCATTTCTTTTTGTTCCGAAGCAGCCTCATAAAAGCCTCGGCCTCTTGTGGGTTATTCCAAAAATTAGGGTCAAATGTTTTCTCCTCGTCGTTGGAGATCTCTATGCGTTTGCCTTCAACGTCAAAGATACCTCCTCAACGCATCCAGGCGATTTCTAAGATCTGTTAAGTGATCGGTTGTCATCATAATTTTGTCCGCCCTTTTACTATCACTTTGGATAAACTCCGGCGGAAATATTTGGTTAAACACTAAGAATTTGATGTAAAAATAGAATTAAACTTTTCAAGCCGAAATAAATTTAAAGATATTTTAGTAGTTTAGATGGCTCCCCTATTTAAATCATTGTTAATTATGATAAGAAATACCTTTGAAAGTTATCCGGAGAAGTATAAGATGAGCAGAACGCAAAATTTTTCTGATGAAAACCCGATTGTGAGCTATGAATGTTCGGTTTTTAGCGACACAAAATAAAGATCGAAGTAGGAATCTTGCTTCATAAAACCTGGATAAAAAAAATAATTTCACGACATGAAAAAAATTGTACTTCTATCGGCGATATGTATCACAAGCCTCGGCTTTGGTCAAAATGATGAAGGGTACGTCGATGACCTGACTCAGGAGTTTACTCAAAAGCTAGGCGAGCGAAACATCACAAATTATTATACGGTTAAGCGTTATTGTTCAGGAATGATAGAGATGTTTAAATTACCAGGAAGAGTATGTACTTCCAAAGGCACTTATTTTGAAGTGTATGTAGTTTGGAAGGAAGAGGATGGGGCGTTCATCAAAAAAATTGACAATTGCAGCTTGTATTATAGTGTAAGGCTTTCAGATGATAAGTTGTATGATTTTTTTATTTCCAATCGCAACGCTTTGGAAAGTGAAGTGCTAAAGAAATATAAATCTGCTACTTACTCGGGCGAACCGGAATTGCGGAAAAAACCACAGCCGTGTTTTAGAAGTTTTCAGTTTACCGAAGGGGAAACAACTTATTCCAAGAGCTATAATTTATTCGATATTAGTAATGATAGCGATGGGGAAAATCTGAATTATGAATTCAATAACCGATTAAAAGTGGTTATACTAGACTCGATGTTAGATGAAGTATTGGCTGTTTCCGAAGATAAAATGAAACGACAAATTTAAAGGATATCCATAAATAATGATTGACCTAAGAAGTGATACAGTAACTAAACCAACACCTGAAATGCTTCAATATATATTGAAAGCGGAAGTGGGAGATGACGTATATAAAGAAGATCCTACGGTGAACGAACTCGAACGCAGAATGACCGAGTTGTTTGAAATGGATGAAGCCTTGTTCTTTCCCAGTGGGAGTATGGCGAACCAGGCGGCCATAAAACTACACACCCAGCCCGGAGAACAACTTATTTGTCACAACTATTCACACGTATTTAATTATGAGGGCGGTGGTGTTTCCTTTAACAGTGGTGTTTCTTGCAAACTTATCGATGGAGATAGAGGGATGATCACCGCATCAAGCGTGGAAGCCGCTATCAATCCCCCGGATTTTTATCACAGCCCGTTAACATCTTTGGTATGTGTTGAGAATACGACTAACAAAGGAGGGGGAGCCTGTTATGAATTCTCCGAACTGGAAAAGATAAAGTCTGTTTGTGATAATCACGGACTCAAATACCATCTTGACGGCGCTCGATTGATGAATGCATTGGTGGCCAAGAATGAAGATCCAACGCGGTACGGATTGTTATTCGATACTATTTCTGTGTGTTTTAGCAAAGGCCTGGGTGCACCACTTGGAACCGTTTTAATCGGGAAAAAAGAAGTAATGCAAAATGCGATACGAGTTCGAAAAGTATTGGGTGGAGGCATGCGGCAAATTGGATATATGGCTGCTGCCGGACTCTATGCTTTGGATAACAATATTGAGCGCCTGGCTGAAGACCACCAGCGAGCGCTGGAAATAGCTTTGGTTCTAAAAGGACTGGCATATATTAAAGATGTTGAAACAACAGAAACCAATATTGTGATCTTTCAGTTGGAAGATGATATAAAAGATGAGAAGTTCATAAACGACCTGGCAGCGCAACATATAAAGATAAGTGATATGGGACAAGGGAAATTGCGTATGGTTACCCATCTCGACTACACTCAGGAAATGCATGAAACACTTTTGGAAATATTAGATGATTATAGCAAATAAAAAAAGCTCTTCCGGATAACTATATGGAGGAACTTTTTTTATTTACCCATCATTCCGATAATATCACCAAACATGATTTTGATTTTTTAATTGACCACAAATTTACTATTTTGGATGACTATTAAAAAAACTAACGACCGATGAAATATATTGCCTTCATTTCACTACTATCACTTATTTTTGCAACTTCCTGTAATAATAAAGAAACTTCAGAAACACCCATGATTATAATGGCTCCAAAAGCAGATAAAATTACAAAGAACCTGGAAATGCATGATGATCTGCGTGTCGATAACTATTATTGGCTCAATGACAGGGATAATGAAGAGGTAATTGATTATCTGGAAAGAGAGAACGACTACTATAATAAAATGACAGCTCACACTAAAGACTTTCAAAAGGATCTGTTTGAAGAGATGAAAGGTCGTATTAAAGAAGACGATGAGTCGGTTCCTTATTTTTATAACGGCTACTATTATATCACCCGATTTGAAACGGGCAAGGATTATCCAATTTATTCACGAAAGAAAGATTCGTTGGAGGCCGAGGAAGAGGTTATGTTCGATGTGAACGAAATGGCCAAAGATTATTCCTACTATAATTTACGAGGCCTCAATATAAGTCCGGATAATAAATGGGTAGCATTTGGGGTTGATACATTGAGCCGTAGAAAGTACACACTTTATATCAAAAATCTGGAAACCGGAGAAATCCTTAGTGACTCTATCACCCTAACCACGGGCGACTCTACTTGGGCAAATGATAATAAGACTCTTTTTTACACCAGGAAAGATGAGCAAACGCTTCGTTCGAACAAAATTTACAAACACAAGCTGGGGCATGAGTCCTCGAAAGATGTTTTAATTTATACCGAAGAAGATGAGACCTTCGGAACTTATGTGTACAAGACCAAAAGTGATAAATATCTGGTGATCGGCAGCTACAGTACTTTGACTTCCGAATTTCAGATCCTGGACGCGAATACTCCGGATGCGAAATTTAAAATATTCCAGTCCAGAACACGCGGATTGGAATATGGTATCTCTCACTTCGGAAGTGATTTTTATATAGTAACGAATAAAGATGATGCGACCAATTTTAAACTCATGAAGACTGATGAAAATGCCACCGGTATGGAAAATTGGGAGGAATTGATCGAACATCGACCTGAAGTACTTCTGGAAGGCATCGATATATTTAAGGACTATTTGGTGTTGAGTGAACGGAATAATGGTTTGAATAAAATACGTATCAAGCGTTGGGATGATGCCGAAGATTACTACCTGCCATTCGACAACGAAACCTATACAGCGGATACATTTCAAAATATAGAATTTAATACTAAGATCCTTCGCTATAATTATAATTCGTTGACGACTCCTTCTTCCGTGATCGATTTCAATATGGAAACGCAGGAAAAAGATGTCAAGAAAGAAACCGAAGTATTGGGCGGGAAATTCAATAAAGATAATTATGAGTCCAAGCGCATATGGGCAACAGCTGCAGATGGCACAAAAATCCCTGTTTCTATGGTCTATAGGAAAGGAATGAAGCTAAATGGCGAGAATCCACTGCTTTTGTATGCTTATGGCTCCTATGGAGCAACCATAGACCCATATTTCTCCTCAGTGCGTCTAAGTCTGCTGGATCGTGGCTTTATCTATGCTATCGCTCATGTCCGGGGGGGTCAGTATTTGGGTCGTGAGTGGTATGAAAATGGAAAATTATTATTCAAAAAGAACACCTTCACCGATTTTGTAGATGCCTCGAAGTATCTCATTTCTGAAAAATATACGTCCAAAGATCATCTTTATGCCTCAGGAGGGTCCGCGGGAGGTTTATTGATGGGCGCGATAGTGAACATTGCACCGGAGATCTATAACGGTGTTGTAGCCGCAGTTCCATTTGTGGATATTGTTACCACTATGCTGGATGATACGATCCCTTTAACCACCGGGGAATATGACGAATGGGGGAATCCGAACGAAAAGGAATATTATGATTATATTAAATCATATTCTCCTTACGACAATGTAGAGGCCAAATCCTATCCAAATATGCTTGTAACCACGGGACTTCACGACTCACAAGTTCAATATTGGGAACCTGCGAAATGGGTTGCTAAATTGCGAGATTACAAAACGGGAAATAATTTATTGCTGCTGCATACGAACATGGACGCAGGACACGGCGGTGCATCGGGTCGTTTTGAGGCACTAAAAGAAGTGGCCATGGATTATGGGTTTTTACTCGATATGGAAGGAATTAAAGAGTAATTCAAAATTTTGAAGTACCTTTGTCCTGATTTAAATGATAGGACAATTCCTTGATTTTTAATTAAAACTCCCTATATGAAGAACATACAGGCTCAAGAAAATGTGTTGGAACTTATTGGAAATACTCCCCTAATTAAGATTAGTCGCATAACTTCACAAATGGCCGGTAATTTTTATGCTAAAGTCGAAGCATTTAACCCCGGGCATTCCGTAAAAGACCGAATTGCACTTTATATCATCGAAGAAGCCGAAAAGGAGGGTATCCTTAAACCCGGATATACTATTATCGAAACCACAAGTGGTAATACCGGTTTTAGCGTTGCTATGGTGAGCATTTTAAAAGGATATAAATGTATTTTGGCAGTAAGTTCAAAATCCTCTTCCGAAAAAATAGATATGTTGAAGACCATGGGTGCAAAAGTGTATGTTTGTCCTGCCCATGTACAAGCAGATGATCCCAGATCGTATTATGAAGTTGCAAAACAACTACAAAGAGATACACCCAATTCAATATATATCAATCAATATTTCAATGAGCAGAACATAGATGCTCACTATCATACTACCGGACCGGAAATTTGGGATCAAACAAACGGTAAGATCACTCATTTGGTGGCTTGCAGTGGAACCGGAGGTACTATTTCGGGGACGGGTCGTTTCTTAAAAGAACAAAACCCATCTATCAAAATAATAGGGATTGATGCCTATGGATCTGTAATTCAGAAATACCATGAAACCGGAGAATTTGATAAGGATGAGATCTATCCTTACCGTATTGAAGGTCTGGGTAAGAATTTAATACCTTCGGCAACCGATTTTGATTGTATCGATTCGTTTACCAAAGTGACCGATGAAGAAAGTGCCCATACCGCACGGGAACTGGCCAAAACCGAAGGGTTGTTTTTAGGCTATACAAGTGGTGCGGCGATGCAAGGAATAAAACAATTGAGTGAAGAAGGGGCTTTTGACACAGAAAGTGTAGTTGTGGTTATATTCCCGGATCATGGGTCGCGATATATGGGCAAGGTCTATAACGATAAATGGATGGCGCAACAAGGATTTATGGATGCCGAATCTCTAAAAGCGGAGTCGATTCAATACATAAAGTAATAGAAAATAAGTATTTATATATACCGCTACTGAATGTAGCGGTTTTTTTATGTTAATTTCTTTCTAAATAATGAGTATGGCTATCCTACATAAAATACTTATTTTTGCAACTCGTATTTGAAATTAATTCAAATTGATGAGAGATTTATTTGATAAAATTTACAAGGACAAAGGCCCTTTGGGGAAATGGGCTGAAGTGGCCGAAGGATATTTCGTTTTTCCTAAATTAGAAGGACCCATTTCCAACCGTATGAAATTCAACGGGAAAGAGGTAATTACCTGGAGTGTAAATGATTATCTGGGGCTGGCCAATCACCCCGAAGTGAGGAAGGTTGACGCCGAGGCTGGAGCTAAATACGGATCGGCTTACCCAATGGGTGCTCGTATGATGAGTGGACATACAGATCTTCACGAACAATTACAGGACGAATTGGCTGCCTTCGTGAGTAAAGATGCGGCTTATTTGCTCAATTTTGGTTATCAAGGAATGGTTTCTACCATCGATGCCTTGGTTTCAAAAGATGATGTGATCGTATATGATGTGGATGCCCATGCTTGCATAATCGATGGAGTGCGTTTGCATTTAGGGCAACGCTTCACCTACAGACATAACGATTTGGAAAGTATCGAGAAGAACTTGAAACGTGCCGAGAAGGTTGCTGCGAAAACAGGTGGAGGTATTCTATTAATTACGGAAGGAGTTTTTGGGATGCGAGGGGAGCAAGGCAATTTAAAAGAAATAGTTGCTTTAAAGAAAAAATATAATTTTCGTTTTTTTGTTGATGATGCTCACGGTTTTGGAACTCTTGGTAAAACAGGGGCAGGGGCAGGTGAGGAGCAAGGGGTGCAAGATGATATCGATGTGTATTTCGCGACGTTTGCCAAAGCGATGGCTAGCACCGGAGCCTTTATTGCCGCTGATGAAGAGATCATCAATTATTTAAAATATAATTTACGCTCTCAGATGTTTGCTAAATCATTGCAAATGCAATTGGTAGTTGGAGTTTTAAAGCGTTTGGATATGATACGCTCAAGTACCAACTTCAAGGATAAACTTTGGAAAAATGTAAATGCGTTACAAGGCGGCTTGCGTGAACGGGGATTCGATCTGGGGACCACTCAAAGTTGTGTGACACCGGTCTATCTAAAAGGATCTGTGCCTGAAGCCATGGCTTTGGTAAAAGACTTACGTGAAAACTATGGTGTTTTCACTTCTATTGTTGTATACCCGGTTGTTCCAAAAGGACTCATTTTATTGCGTATGATCCCAACTGCATCACATACCATACAGGATATTGAACAAACCTTAGAAGCCTTCTCTGCCATTCGGGAACGA
>SMXJ01000112.1 GCA_004356305.1 Bacteroidota bacterium
GGGATCCACAATCTTATAAATATTGACGGCGGATTTAAGGCATTGAAGGCGGCTGAAGTTCCAACAACCAATAATGTCTACCCTTCTACATGAAGTTAATAAGAAGAATTAATGGAAAATGAAGGATATTCAAATTGAAAATGAGAAATGTAAATCCAATAGAATGGTGTGAATTAGTTGCTAATGATGGCATGGCAGTGATCATCGATGCGCGAGATTCTTTCCAAAGTTGAGTACATTTATGTAACAATGGTTAAAGACATGGATTGTATAATCCTGTTCTTTTGTATAAAATTAAATCTATGAATTGGATCTTCGAACCTTGGCCCTGGTATCTAGGTGGACCAATGATAGCAGCAGTCATGTTTCTACTTATTATGGTGGGTAAAAATTTCGGGATGTCTGCAAACCTTCGTACGATGTGTGCCATCTGTGGTGCAGGGAAGAAAGTTGAATTTTTTAAGTTCGACTGGAAAGCACAACGGTGGAATCTAATAGTGGTAATTGGAACCGTTATTGGGGGATTTATTGGCTCCCATTATTTGTCTGATAATACTGCGGTGGCAATAAACGTCAATACCATAAAAGATTTGAATTCACTTGGTTTTGCAAGCGCGGGCGATGCTTATTTACCTACCGAATTATTTGATAACAATTCACTTACCGATATAAAAAGCCTGGCGATTTTGATCGTTGGGGGTTTGTTAGTTGGCTTCGGAACAAGATATGCCGGAGGATGTACTTCCGGTCATGCGATCTCAGGATTGAGTGACCTGCAAATTCCTTCATTGATCGCGGTAACAGGTTTTTTTATAGGTGGTTTAATTATGATCAATTTTTTATTCCCCCTAATTTTTTAGAATATGAGAGGTATAGTTTATTTATGTATAGGTGTTTTCTTCGGAATTGTTTTATTCAAATCTGAGGCGGCCTCTTGGTTTCGTATCTACGAAATGTTCCAATTCAGATCTTTCCATATGTATGGGATCATAGGTTCTGCCGTGGGTTTGGGGATTATTATTATTCAATTCATTAAACGAATGAACATTAGATCATTTTACGGTGAAAAAATCATCTTTTCACCCAAGAAGAAGGGCTTTCGCAACTATATGTTTGGCGGGATTATTTTTGGATTAGGATGGGTATTGGTAGGAGCTTGCCCGGGGCCTATGTTCACTTTGCTAGGGGCAGGATATTTACCTATCTTAGTTGTTGTTGCCGCGGCTATTATAGGCACTTATTTATACGGTCTGCTAAAAGATAAGTTGCCGCATTAGATGATATTATGTGTCTATAGAAAAACTTGATTTTCCCATCATTGATTATTCTTTTATATAATTCTGAACGGCCTTTCCAATCTTCAATACCCACCTAAACACAGAGGGAAGTGTAGTTTCATGCCTAATTGCATGAATTTTAGTTAAATATACGTAGTTTTGAAGGGTTTTCCTACCTTTACAAAAACCATAAGATCCCCAAAAACCCAATGTCAGACTTCTGGTTATACATTAAGCTAGGTTTAAATCATGTCCTTGACTGGGCGGGCTATGACCATTTACTTTTTATCTTAGTGCTTTGCACGGCTTACACATTCTCCTCCTGGAAGCGATTGTTGTTTTTGGTGACCATATTTACGGTAGGTCACACAACTTCATTGTTTTTGAGTAACTACGGAGTGGCAAATGTTTCTCCAACCTGGATAGAGTTTTTGATTCCCATTACTATTTTGACCACTGCCGGGTATAATATATTCAGAACCAGAAGGTCACGTTCCGAAGAAAAAACAGGACCCCTCTTTTTTGCGGCTTTGTTCTTCGGAATTATCCATGGCTTTGGTTTTGGACGCTATTTTAATCAAATTAATGACGAACAAGAATTGATGCCCCTGTTGGAATTTGCACTAGGCATCGAGACCGCACAAATCATAGTCGTGTTTATAGTGCTTATTTTGGTTTCTGTTAGCCAGTTTTTTATTCGATTCAAGCAAAGAGATTGGATTATGGTGGTTTCTTCGATAGTTATTGGTATGACCATCCCAATGGTGATCGAAAACTGGCCTTTTTAGGATTAGCCGCTTAACTTTGCGAAACATTTAACACCTGCATCTTTTGTCAGGGCGTAAGTTACCAGTAAATTCGCTTACTCACTTGACTGTATGACGAAAAACAAACAATTGCAATATGATGTCGCCTACTTACGCATGGCTCTGGAGTGGAGCAAATTATCCTATTGCGAACGCAGGCAAATAGGAGCGTTGATCGTAAAAGACAAAATGATCATTAGCGATGGTTACAATGGCACCCCAACAGGGTTTGAAAATATTTGTGAAGATGAAGAAGGATATACCAAATGGTACGTATTGCACGCCGAAGCCAACGCTATTTCGAAGGTAGCTTCGTCCACACAATCCTGTAATGGAGCAACATTATATATCACTATGTCCCCTTGCCGGGAGTGTAGTAAGCTGATCCATCAAGCCAGAATTTCACGATTGGTGTATCATCAGGGGTACAAAGACAATTCGGGAGTGAAATTTTTACGAAAAGCTGGCGTTGATATAACGCATATAGAAGATTTAAACTAAATGGGAAACACAAAAAAATACCTGCCTTTAATTTTGGGAGTGGCAATTGCTGTCGGTATTTATTTGGGTTCAAAACTCAACTTTAGCGATGGGAACGAAAAGATATTCGCTACCAATTCCAAAAAAGATAAACTCAATCGTTTGATCGACTATATAGATTATGAGTATGTGGATGAGGTCAATACCGATAGTATTGTGGATGTGACGGTAAGTAATATCCTGGAAAATCTCGATCCGCACTCTGTATACATTCCGGCAGATCAATATGAGGAAAATGCCGATGATATGCGTGGAAATTTTGTTGGTATTGGCGTGAGTTTTTATCCCTATAACGATTCCATAGCCGTGATCCGTGCCATTGAAGGGGGCCCTGCCGCCAAAGCGGGTATCCGGGGAGGTGATCGAATATTGTACGCAGATGGGCAAAAACTCTTTGGAGAAGGCATCGACAAGGATAGTATCTCGAAATATCTCAAGGGTGAGATCAATTCAAAGATAAAACTAATTGTATACCGTAAAGGAGAAAAAGATCTGCTGAAATTCACCTTAAAAAGAAAACGTGTTCCTCTCGTAAGTGTAGATGCCTCCTATAAATTAACGGATGAAATAGGCTATATAAAAGTGAGCCGTTTTTCGGAAACAACCTATAGTGAATTTCGCAAGGCGTTGAGAAAATTGGCGGATGAGGATTTCAAAACATTGGTCCTCGACCTGCGGGATAACCCCGGGGGATATATTTCAGCAGCTGAAAGAATAGTCGACGAGTTTCTGGAAGATGGCAAATTAGTGCTCATTACCCGAAATAAGAACGGAGAGGAGAACAGGACGTATGCAACTAAAAGAGGCGAATTTGAAAATGGGAAACTCTACGTGCTGATCAATGAGAATTCGGCGTCTGCGAGCGAGATAGTGGCAGGAGCATTACAAGATAATGATAAAGGAATTATTATTGGACGACGATCTTTTGGCAAAGGATTGGTGCAACGAGAAATGGCTTTGGGTGACGGCAGCGCCGTTCGATTGACCATTGCGCGTTATTACACACCCACCGGCCGTTCCATTCAACGACCTTACGGAAATGGTAACGGAAGTTATTATAGCGATTATGAAAACCGTTATCGGAATGGTGAAATGATCAGTGCCGATAATATAAAAGTATCCGATTCTTTGAAATTCGTCACTCCAAAAGGTAAAATTGTCTACGGTGGGGGCGGAATTATTCCCGATGTTTTTGTTCCGAAGGACACCAGCATAGAGAATGAAACCCTGGAATATATAACCCGAAACGGATACATGAGTTATTTTGTCTTTGAATTCCTCGAGGCTAACAGGGAGGAATTCAATGGAATGACCTTTAAAGAATTTTCCGATGATTATGAAGTAGATGAAGCCTTAACAGAAGATTTTATTTCTTATTCCCACCTGGAAGAAGCACATATTGATATTAGTGGTTATACCTGGGAATTGAACCTGGCATTAAAGGCCAATATCGCGCAACAGCTATTTGGACCTAACGCCTATAAATATTTTCTCAATGAGGGAGATCGCATGATACAAAAGGTTTTTGAGTTGGAAGAGAGCAACGGTCCAAACTAAAATATTGACACTCGTTGTATGGACGGGGAATTTTCACAACGTTTAACCAACAACCAACAACCAACAACTCTACTTTTTCTTCCGCCTTACGTTCAAAGCAACCTTTAAGGTGATCATTAGTAAAACAGAACATGCCGCGGCTAAAATTCCGATGGCGGCTACAGCACTATCGCCTATAAAGGGTTTCTCGAGGTCAAGTTTGGTAGCATTAAAAACAATAAGGCCAAGACCAATGACCATTAATATGTAGATAAAAATTTTCATGCGGATTGATTTAAAACTTATCGATGTAAGTTTTACGTAGCGAAATTAGTCAATCAAAACAGTATTTTACTCATTTATAAATAATAATTATTTAATGTTTTCTTCGAAAGGAATGCCTCAATCGCTCTATCTTTGCCCCCATGTTTCAGTTGGGTAAAACGATAGTTTCAGAAGATATCCTTGAGAAGGAATTCGTCTGCAATCTCGGGGCATGTAAAGGCGAGTGCTGCGTTGCGGGGGAAGCAGGCACCGGTTACCGAAACCGAAATCAACATCTAAAAAAGATCTATCCCAAAGTAAAACCATTCCTTCGCCCGGAAGGAATCAAAGCTATCGAGGTCCGGGGCACTCATGTTGTGAGCGACCTCGGAGAACTCGAAACTCCGCTCGTCAATGGTAAAGAGTGTGCCTATGTGAATTTTACCGAAAATGGAACGTCCAGCTGTGGCATTGAAGATGCCTTTAATGCCGGGCAAGTGGATTTTAGGAAACCCATTTCTTGTCACTTATATCCGGTACGCGTGCAAGACTTTAGTGAATTTGCGGCGGTCAATTATCACAAATGGCCTATTTGTGATGATGTCTGTACGCTAGGGGCGACTCTCAAAGTCCCTGTATATAAATTTGTAAAGGACGCCCTTATTAGAAAATTTGGTAATGATTGGTATACTGAATTGGAGAAGGTAGCGGAGCGATTGTAAAAAATTTTACTCATCAAAATTCAATGGCCGCAGTTATTATACAATTCTCCAACGACATCCTTTTGTCTTGGCTTATAACATCCTGATCATATAAAATATATTTTATTGAAGAAATAACCCATTTGGGTGATCCATAGCTATTTAAGAACCATTATCTTAGCTTATCTATTACTAACACCAAATATTTTATCATGAGGAAATTTATCATAGGAATTTTTACCATGGCGGCTCTCATCGCATGTGAGAACCCGGTTTCAAAAAAAATAAAAGAAGCCAAACAGAATGTGTCCAACACCAATAAGGCGTTCAAGGAACTAAATAAAATGCAAGAGGACATTATGGAATTACAAAAACTAGAACCGCTTACCAATGAGGAATTAAAAGCTTGGTTGCCGGATGAGATCAACGGAATGAAACGCACAGGCTATAAGGCCGGACAGGGTTCGCATTTGCAGATCGCCATGATAGAAGGCACCTACACCAACGAAGACAAAAGCAAGAAATTTAGGATCGAAGTGATGGACGGCGCGGGTGAAATGGGCGCTGCTGCTACTGCCGGAATGCGTATTATGTTTACCCAGGATTTCGAAGAAGAGGATGAGTACAGGTCGCGACGCAGTGTCAAAAAAAATGGTATGAAAGCTATAGAAGAATACCGAAAGAGAAATAATAATAGTGAGATTCAATTTTTCCATGACAACCGTTTTTACCTTAAAGCCAATGGCACCAATATGGATATTGAAGAGACCTGGGATGCTATTGAAGATCTGGATCTGGATGATCTGGGAGGATAGAAATATATAATGTGATTTTATGGGATCCGCCTTCATCTTTTTTGATGGCGGATTTTTTATTCTGAATTATTTCTGAACTGTTTTTACCGAAATTTGCTTTTTTCAGAAGAAAATTTTACAAAAATCACACTTGCAATTTGTTGAAAAATTTGAGTGGGAAACGGATGTCAAAACACCGTCTAACCACCGTGGAATGGAAGACCGCTGAGGTTTTCAACGGCAATTGTTGCAATTGTTAATAACCTTGGCGGTAAATATATAAAAGCTTTATAATCAATAATATAACCTATTTTTTTAACAATACGATAATAACAATGATAATACGTACGTGTTGAAAACTTTGTTGAAAACCTTGATGCAGTTTATCAAAAAAGCCTCGCTATTTTTTTCATATTTGTTAGTCCCTAGTAACATGTAATAATTCAAAAAATCTAAAACGAAGGACAATGAACGCAGTAGAACCCATATTAGCTAAAAACAAAGGCAGATTCGTAATTTTCCCCATTCAACATCACGATATTTGGGAGTGGTATAAAAAATCGGAAGCGAGTTTTTGGACCGCAGAAGAGATCGATCTTCATCAGGATCTGACCGACTGGAATACGAAACTAAACGATGATGAGCGCTATTTCATCAAACATATTTTGGCTTTCTTCGCTGCGAGTGACGGGATCGTAAACGAGAATTTGGCAGAGAATTTTGTAAATGAAGTTCAGTATAGTGAAGCTAAGTTTTTCTATGGATTCCAAATTATGATGGAGAACATTCATAGTGAAACCTATTCACTACTTATCGATACGTACGTAAAGGATGATAAAGAAAAAGACCTGCTTTTTAATGCCATCGATAACTTTCCAGCGATTAAAATGAAAGCCGACTGGGCACTAAAATGGATAGACAGTCCGAGCTTCGCAGAACGCCTGATCGCTTTTGCTGCTGTGGAAGGGATCTTCTTTTCAGGCGCTTTCTGTTCTATTTTCTGGATGAAGAAACGTGGCCTTATGCCCGGTTTGACCTTTTCAAATGAACTGATCTCCAGGGATGAAGGTGTACACTGCGACTTTGCAGTACACCTGCACAATCATCATCTGGTCAATAAGGTGCCGAAAAAACGCATCAGAGCTATTATTGTTGATGCCTTAAATATTGAGCGCGAGTTTATCACCGAGTCACTTCCCGTAAGTTTAATAGGAATGAACTCAAAATTGATGACGCAGTACCTGGAATTTATCGCAGACCGCCTGCTAGTTGAACTGAACTGTGAGAAAGAATACAATATCGGCAATCCATTCGACTTTATGGATATGATATCGCTGCAAGGAAAGACCAATTTCTTTGAGAAGCGCGTTTCAGAATATCAAAAAGCCGGAGTAACCAATAAGGACAAAGAGTCGAACAAAATTAGTTTCGACGCTGATTTTTAGATCGACTTCCGTTGCATTCGCCCCATGCGATCCGATTTTGATCAATTATTGAATGTGTGCGATATAGCTTTACGCACGAAGGGCATTTTGCAATAAATACAACTAACAACCAAACAAGAACAATGAATGTACTTAAAAGAGACGGCCGCAGAGAACCTATGATGTTCGATAAGATCACGGCAAGGGTTCGTAAATTATGTTACGGGCTTAACGAACTTGTGGACCCGGTAAAAGTGGCGATGCGGGTGATCGAAGGATTGTACGATGGGGTGACTACGAGTGAATTGGATACCTTGGCAGCCGAGATCGCTGCAACGATGACAGTTACACATCCGGATTATGCCCTTCTGGCAGCGAGAATTTCGGTATCCAACCTTCATAAAAACACTAAAAAGACTTTTTCCGACGTCATGACCGACTTGTATGAGTATGTGAATCCTCGTACCGGAAAAAAAGCGCCACTTTTGAGCGACGAAGTATATAAGATCATCAAGCAGAATGCCGACGAACTCGACTCCACTATCATATATAATCGTGACTTCGGATATGATTATTTCGGTTTTAAAACCTTGGAACGCTCTTACCTGCTGAAACTCAATGGGCAAATTGTTGAGCGGCCCCAACATATGCTTATGCGGGTATCCATCGGAATTCACCTGGACGATCTGGTCGCGGCTAAAGAGACCTACGAACTCATGTCGAAGAAGTTCTTTACCCATGCTACACCAACCCTGTTTAACAGTGGAACTCCAAAACCGCAAATGTCTTCTTGTTTTTTGCTGAGTATGAAAGATGACAGCATCGATGGAATTTACGATACCCTAAAACAAACGGCTAAGATCTCACAATCTGCCGGAGGCATAGGACTGTCTATCCATAAGATTCGCGCTACCGGATCTTATATTGCCGGCACCAACGGAACTTCCAACGGGATCGTACCTATGCTCCGCGTGTTCAATGATACGGCCCGATACGTCGACCAGGGAGGCGGGAAACGTAAAGGGAGTTTTGCCATTTATATAGAACCATGGCATGCTGATATTTTCGATTTTCTGGAATTGAAAAAGAACCACGGTAAAGAAGAAATGCGCGCCCGCGATTTATTTTATGCCATGTGGATCCCGGATCTGTTCATGAAACGGGTACAAGACGATGCTGAATGGACGTTGATGTGTCCAAACGAATGCCCGGGTTTATTTGATCGTCATTCAGAAGAGTTTGACAAATTATACCTGAAATACGAAGCCGAAGATAAAGGAAGAAAGACGATAAAAGCGCGTGAACTCTGGGAGAAAATTCTTGAGTCTCAAATTGAAACAGGTACTCCCTATATGCTCTATAAAGATGCCGCTAACCGTAAGAGCAATCAACAAAATTTGGGAACCATTCATTCTTCGAACCTGTGTACTGAGATCATAGAATACACTTCTGCAGACGAGGTAGCTGTTTGTAATCTGGCTTCCATAGCCCTCCCTATGTTTGTGAAGAATGGAGAGTTCGATCACGATGAGTTGTTCAAAGTGACCGTTCGGGTGACCAAAAACCTGAACCGGGTGATCGATCGTAATTACTACCCTGTGAAAGAGGCCGAAAATTCTAATTTTCGACATCGGCCGATTGGATTGGGAGTACAAGGCCTTGCGGATACATTTATTCTGATGCGTCTTCCATTTACCTGCGATGAGGCTAAAAAACAAAATCAGGAGATTTTTGAAACCCTTTATTTTGCGGCGGTTTCAGCTTCTATGGAAGAAGCTAAAATCGACGGTCCTTACGAAAGTTATAAAGGATCCCCGATCTCGAAAGGAAAATTTCAGCACAATCTCTGGAACATAAAGGATGAAGAATTAAGTGGTAGATGGGATTGGAACAAATTGCGTAAAGATGTGAAGAAGCACGGAGTACGTAATTCCCTCTTGGTAGCGCCTATGCCGACAGCTTCAACCTCACAAATTCTTGGGAATAATGAAGCCTTTGAGCCATATACTTCAAATATCTACACCCGTCGTGTACTTTCCGGAGAGTTTATTGTAGTAAATAAACATCTGTTGGAAGATTTGGTTGGGTTGGGTATTTGGAATGACGACCTAAAGGAAGAAATAATGCGAGCCAATGGATCGATTCAGGAGGTGGCTGTGATACCTAAGGAACTGAAGGAATTGTATAAGACCGTATGGGAATTGAGTATGAAAGATATCATCGATATGTCTCGTCACAGAGGCTATTTTATCGATCAATCGCAGTCCTTGAACCTCTTTATGGAGAACGCTAATATGGCTAAATTGACCTCCATGCATTTCTACGCTTGGAAGAGTGGCTTAAAAACCGGAATGTACTACTTACGGACCAAGAGTGCTGTAGATGCCATTAAGTTCACCTTGAAAAAAGAAACAAAAAAAGAACCTGTTCCTGCCATGGCGGAAGGGGGCGAGGAAACTACTTCAGAAGAGAGTCATAACCCGTTGACCGCAGAAGAATTGCGGGAGTTGTTAGCTCAATCAAAAGAAGCAGAGAAGGACGATGATTGCCTGATGTGTGGTTCTTAAATAGTGAATTCCTATAACAGGAGTAATTTTAAGTGTTAATGATGATAAAAGGAAGGCGAATCGTCTTCCTTTTGTTATTTCAGAATATCTGTCCCCAGGTATTTGTCATCCTTATTGTAATACCAGGCCCGTACTTTCGGGATCTTCATATCATATATAGTGGATTCTTTCAAGAGTAAAATATATTCACCGGTGTTCTTCCCTTCCTTGTTGGGATCCCCCTTAAAAAATTGATAGACCTTCATGGCATAGGTGTCGGGGTCAAAATAGAAATACCATACATCGCTGCCTACACTTTCATCATAGGTAATCTTAAGAAGGAGATATTCCTCGCCTTTAAACGATTTTCGTTCAACTATAGGATTTACTAAGGTGCCCGGATCTTTGAGTTTCATAGGCAGGCCGTATAAGTAGGTGTAATAGTTTTTGTATAGGTTGGCTCTTTCGCAGCTTAAATCATTCTCTTTTAATGTTTCTTCTGAAAGATCTGTTCTTCCGTTCAGCGCAATTGTACAATCCCCTTTTACAATTTATATATCAGACTAAACTACTCCTTTTTATAACTGTTGAAATATTCTTCCATCAGATTCATTATCGCGGTCACAAGATCTTTGGTTTCCAACAATAAATTAAAGTAAAGCGTGGTATTCTTTGGACTCGACGCTTCTTCGGTTCTCGTACGCTTTATCTGCTTTTGAATTTTTTCTGACAGCTTCGCAAATATCTCTTCCTTTCTGTCAAGGACATAGCTTATTCTATCGAACTTTCGGTTATTGAAAATCTCTTCAATTTCAGCAAGCAGAGATTCAAGCAGATCGTCTATTTCTTGTAAGTCTTTTATTTGACTAAAACGCAGTGCTTTATGATTGTTGTTAATATGCTTGTAACTTTTCCTGGAGATAAACTCAAGTGACTGTGTTATATCTGTTAAGTAAGCAAGAATAGTGATATAGAAGCTACTTCCACGAACACTGGTTTCATCCAATTTCTTAATGAAATAAAAGACGTTATCTCTTAGTTCTTCTATCTCGTTATCTAGTTTAGCAATACCTTTCTTGCTCTTCTTAAGTTTTGAAAGATTTTGTTTTGAAAGACCTCGAAGCACGTCGGTATAGATCTTGTTGGTTCGTGAAATCACGTTCGAAATATGATCGGCACTTTCCGCAATGATACCCTGTACCGTACTGCTTTCCGATTTTTTCAAACCGGTATAGTTATCATTTTCATCATTCTTCTTTCTAAATGATAGGTAACTTCGCACGAGTAATAACACAACTAATAACAACAACACCGGTACCATTACCTTTACATTCCAATGAATTAAAAAGGCGATGATTCCCGCAGCCGCGAAGGCACTGAAAGCGGTAAAGAACCAACCCCCAATAACGCTTAATACCCCGGCAACGCGATACACCGCACTTTCACTACCCCAGGCTCTATCTGCCAGGGAAGTACCCATCGCCACCATAAAAGTTACATAGGTTGTAGAAAGCGGTAGTTTCATGGAGGTTGCAATAGAGATAAGGATACTTGCTACCATCAGATTTACGGCTGCACGTACCATATCAAAAGCCGGAGCTTTATCTCCTTTTTCTAAAATGATTACGGGCTTCTTGTATTGTTTGTCAATTTTTTTCAAGGTAGCTTTCGGCATAATAGTTGAAAACATATTGGCACTGCCTTGTGCAAATCTTACAATCCCTCTTGATAAAAAGTTAGGTTGAAATCGTTCTTTCACCAAATCCTGGCTCGAAAGGTCTATAGAGGTTTTAAGTACACCTTTTGCTTTCTTCGAGAACCATAAGGTCAATACCATAATAATACCGGCAGCAAATAATAGAAGAGTAGGACTTTTTTGTGGTTCAGACATCTTAGCCATATTATACATTTCAGCTGCGATGCCGGATGATTGCCAATCTAAGTAAGAATGCCAAGCTCCAATAGGCACCCCAATAAAGTTTACCAGATCATTTCCGGCAAATGCCATGGCTATTGCAAAAGTACCAATAATGATGATAAACTTGTAAACGCTCATCTTTAAGACATTCGTGATCAAAGCAGAAATTCCTGTCCAGACCACAAAACTAATGCCTACAATTACTGTGGTATTAGCAGAAACAAATTCTTTAAAATCCATGGAAATAAAACTGGTTCCATTTAAACCCTTAATAAAGATAAAATAAGTTATCGCCGTAGCCGCAATACCTCCGAACAGTGCTGCGACCCATGATGCCTTATCTTCAAATTTAAATGAGAGGAGCATTCGGGATATATATTGAATGAATGCCCCGATCGTGAATGCGATGACTACGGAGAGTAGGATGCCTACTATTATTTGGGTAGCCTTGGCTGTGTTGATATAGGTGGCAAGGTCTGAAAATGTTTGAGTATCGGATTCACTTATTTTTATCAACGAAATTACGACCGCGGCCCCTAACAATTCAAATACGATAGAAACCGTCGTAGAAGTAGGCATTCCCAGGGTATTAAAAAAGTCCAAAAGTAGGATATCGGTGATCATTACAGCCATAAAGATGATCATGATCTCATCAAACTGAAATTCTCCCGGAATAAAGATTCCCTTTCGAGCAACTTCCATCATTCCACTTGAGGACATGGCGCCAACGGCAATCCCTATGCTGGCAACTATCATGATGGTTTTAAAGGAAATAGCCCTGGAACCCACAGCCGAATTTAAAAAGTTTACGGCATCGTTGCTAACTCCAACCACCAGATCTGCAACGGCTAATATGGCTAATGCAACAAGCATTAAAAGGTAGATATTATCCATAATTATTATGTTGTGAGTTACTATACAAACCTACTTCAAATATAAATTTCTAATGTTACTAAAATGTTACTAATTGATATATAAAATACGATGAGTTTTAACGCGATTTGTTAAATTATAAGCACGTTTCTTTGCTTTAAGACGTTCGTGATACAGGGAATTAGTTTTGCAAATAATACCACTGTATCATATCATTAGAAATAAAACTCTAAGTTAAAGAATATAAGAGATTCATCAATATTTTCGGGATCATCAAAGTCTGTAAATCTATAATTAACAGATGTATTTACACCTTTTGTCGGTTTAAATTCAAATCCAGCAATTATTGTACTCTCGTCTTCAGCAAAATTCCAATCCACCGTATCACCAGGCAATCTGTTAGAAGAAAGGTCGTCATAGCGGCCAAAGACACTCCATTTTTCATTTATATTATATACCGAATAGAACGACAAACCATGAAGGTCCTTGTTTTTTGATGGTTTATTAAATTCGACACCATCTTTCATCAAACTGTATTCTGCGGCAATTCTGAATCGGTCTTTAATTGTATAACCAGCGAATAAAGCGATATTGCTAACGATGGTATTCTGGGATTCATCTTCAATATCAATCCCTTTCATAGTGTCGTAATACGCTTTTAAAATCAAATTACTAACAGGTTGATAAACCAAATTTATTCCATATCTATTATTACCCGATCTATCCTGCAAATTTCTAAAGCCCTCTCCGTTAACTGCCATGACATCCACTTTCAATTCATCGTTGATCTTAATCCCGGCCATAACACCAACATCCGCACTGGGCCCAAATTTGTATTCATCTTCCAAAGATTTGAAAAGGTATCTATAGCCCCAAAATGTTTCTTGCTCTTTAAACTGTTTCAGGCCAAATATTCCTGCGGTAAGCTTCAGCCAATCTTCAGCTTTATAATCTAGTTTAGCATTTTTAATAAAAATAGTATAGTCGCTCCCACTTTCATTTTTACCAGCGTCAAATAATATAGTGGAAGTAAATTTTTCGTTAATTTTATATCGATATCCAAAGTAGACTCTCGTGAGTTCAAAAACACTTGTTTGTTCAGCATTTTCGGTCCCGTCAATATGGTAGTTAAAATAAACTTTGCCGGAAATTTTACCTTTCGGCTCTTTTTCTTCCTCTTGGGAATTAACATTTAAAGTGCAGAAAAGAAATACAGCAATTACTATATAATATAGTTTCATCAATATCTTTTTAAGTTTTGGTCAGTGCAAATAACGAAAACCAATGTTAATTTAAGGTTTCCATATGATTA
>SMXJ01000113.1 GCA_004356305.1 Bacteroidota bacterium
GAAAGGGAATCAAAAAAGTGATCAAGAATGGTTTGGTTAGGGTAAATTCTGAAAAGGGGTATACGGGAGATTGGATCAAAGGTGGAGAAGTAATAGAGTTATATCGAGATCCAAATCTGAAAAAGCCGGGTATCGATTTGTCCCTGGAGGTATTATATGAGGATGACCATTTGGCCATTATCTTCAAACCTGCCGGGATCCTGGTGAGTGGGAACAAAAAATTCACCATAGAAAATGCTCTGAGTTCTAACTTGATAAGGAGTCATCAACCGGACGCCTTACCATACCCTGAACCTATTCATAGATTAGATTATCCTACCACCGGTGCCTTATTGATTGGTAAGACAACCAGCACAGTGACAGCGCTCAATAAACAATTTGAAAACCGCGCTATTTCAAAATTCTATATAGTGGTGGTCATTGGTGCTATAAATGACTACGGAATAATTACTGCCGACATAGATGGCAAACCTTCCAAATCTGAATATAAAAAACTAGCGACCATTCCTTCTGTCAAATACGAATTCCTGAATTTATTGGAGTTGGTTCCCCATACAGGTCGACGACATCAATTGCGAAAGCATTTAGCGGGTATAGGCAATCCCATCTTTGGTGATGCCCTATATGATAAAGGGGGGGGAAATGTAAAAGGGAAAGGATTGTACTTACATGCGTTCAGCTTAAAGTTTGATCACCCCGTCACCGAAGAGAAGATCTTTATCAGAGCTCCTTTACCAAAAAAGTTTAGCAATCTTTTTCCATCGAATTGATCTTGCGTTAGGGATGGAGGCGGCATCCCATGTAGTAGTGCCAACTCACTACATGGATACAGCGGAGAGCCCGACACTCAAGAGCTCGAGGCACGAAGAGTGAGAGAGGGGAACGCACATAAAAAAAGACACTAAAGCCTTGCCACTTGACCAAAAACCTGTATTTTTGCAGTCGATTTACCCCAACCTCTGGCGATAGACGTGAATGTTGATGTGGATGTAATTTTATCAAAATAACAGTAATGGAATCGTTAATTAAATTTGTTGAAGACGAATTTGTGACCAAAAAAGAATTCCCAAAATTTGGAGCGGGCGACACTATTACGGTGTACTACGAAATCCGTGAAGGGGATAAAACAAGAACTCAGTATTTTAAAGGAGTTGTGATCCAGGTTAAAGGAAAGGGATTGACCCAAACTTTTACGATCAGAAAAATATCCGGCACCATTGGCGTAGAACGTATCTTCCCTATCAACATGCCGGCGCTTCAGAAAATTGAAGTCAACAAAAAAGGTCGTGTTCGTAGAAAACGGATCTTTTACTTTAGAGGACTTACCGGCAAGAAAGCCAGAATTGGGGAAAAGAGAAGTTAAAATCCTTCAAAGATAATACAGGAAAAGCGATGTCTGTCAGACATCGCTTTTTTTATTGACAATTGTTAATAACCCAGGTTGATAAGTTGTTAGTATTAAGTGCCTTATAATATTTGGAAATTAAATTTCTTCTATTACTTTAGTCTCATCAAAGCGGGGTCACCCCCGCGGAGATATCGAAACGGGGCAACCCGTGGAGATAAAATAAAGTAACGTTCTTTATTTAGCTTTCTGGAATTGTTTGACGTAAGAACCATCTTCGGACGGGGACTATTTAGAGGAAAGAAAGTAGAGCAGCGATTTAGAAACATAGATTGGTTATTATCAATAGATTCGAAAATCACTGTTTGTTGATACGAATCACGGCTTGCAAGGGTTTAATAAACTTGCTGCAAACTGCAAAGTTGGTCGGTAACGGTTTGTTTCACAAGAAGCCATAGCAATGTGTTCCGCATTTTGTTATGGCTTTTCTTGGTTTTAGAGTCCTTTTTCACTTTTATATAAGTACCATCCACTTTCAAAAACCTTCTCAAATACCTATATTTACACCCATCCTCTGCTCCTGTACCAACTTTTCTATTATACCGAATTCGGTTCGGTTTTGATTATTGTTCGAAAAACAGATATTTATGACAAAAACTGCGAAGATCATTTATACCAAAACCGATGAAGCACCGGCTTTGGCTACCCACTCTCTCTTACCTATCATTAAAGCTTTCACACACCCTGGAAATATCGTCATTGAAACCCGTGATATTTCACTTGCCGGACGAATCAAAGCCACTTTTCCTGAATTTTTAAGCGAAGATCAGCACGTGCACGATGCCTTGTCCGAACTGGGTGAACTGGTAAAACAACCGGAAGCCAATATCATCAAACTTCCAAATATCAGTGCTTCCATACCACAACTTATTGCAGCCATAACCGAACTACAGGCCAAAGGATTTGCACTTCCCAATTACCCTGAAGAACCACAAAATGATGAAGAAAAAGCTGTTCAAGCCAGATACGATCGAATTAAAGGAAGCGCCGTAAATCCTGTACTTCGGGAAGGAAATAGTGACCGTCGTGCTCCCAAGGCTGTTAAAAACTACGCTAAGAAAAACCCGCACAGCATGGGACCTTGGAGTAAAAATACACGATCACATATAGTGACCATGAGTCACGGGGATTTCAGAAATAATGAAAAATCTGTTACCATTAGCAAGGCAGGAAATGTTAAGATCATCTTGAACAGCAACGTAGGAAGCGAAATCGTACTCAAGGAATCTGTACCGGTATTGGCCGGAGAAATTATCGATGCGACGGTAATGAGTAAAAAAGCGCTGCTCGCATTTCTTTCCGAACAAATAAAAGATGCCAAAGATAAAGGAGTGTTGTTCTCTTTACACCTGAAAGCAACCATGATGAAGGTAAGTGACCCTATTATTTTTGGGCATGCGGTGAAAGTATTCTTCTCAGAATTGTTTGAAAAACATGCTGATGCTTTTAAAGAAGCAGGCGTTGATGCCAACAACGGGTTGGGAGATCTGATCAATAAACTTTCCGAACTCCCTGCAGAAAAGAGTACAGAGATTATGGTCGATATTGAATCCACTCTGGAAAATGGTCCGGACCTCGCCATGGTGAATAGTGATAAAGGGATCACAAATCTCCATGTACCCAGTGATGTGATCATCGATGCTTCTATACCTGCGATGATCCGTACATCGGGACAAATGTGGAATGCCCATGGAGAACTACAAGACACCAAAGCGGTGATTCCCGATAGTAGTTATGCGAGTATTTACGCAGTCACATTCAATTTCTGTAAAGAAAATGGAGCATTTGATCCCACTACCATGGGGACCGTGCCTAACGTAGGTCTGATGGCACAGAAAGCAGAAGAATATGGATCTCACGATAAAACTTTTGAAATTCCTGCAGATGGTACGGTCTCTGTAATAGACGACAATGGTACAACTTTGATGCAACATAAAGTGGAGACCGGAGACATTTGGAGAATGTGTCAAGTGAAAGATACACCGATTCAAGACTGGGTAAAATTGGCGGTCACTCGGGCCCGCGCTACGGGTTGGCCTACTATATTTTGGTTGGATAAAGACCGGGCCCACGATGCACAGCTCATCGTAAAAGTGAATAACTACTTGTCTGATCACAATACAAGAGGATTGGAAATTTCTATTCTGTCCCCGGAGAAGGCTACAGAATATACTCTGAAACGTGTGAAAGCGGGTCAGAACACCATCTCTGTGACCGGTAATGTATTGCGTGATTATTTGACCGACCTCTTCCCTATCCTCGAATTAGGTACCAGTGCAAAGATGCTTTCCATTGTTCCTTTGATGAACGGAGGTGGATTGTTCGAAACGGGGGCAGGGGGATCGGCACCAAAACACGTCCAGCAATTCAATCAGGAAGGACATTTACGATGGAATTCACTCGGTGAATTTTTAGCCCTTACTGTCTCTTTGGACCATTTAGGGACTAAGTACAACAATCCGAAAGCCTTGGTCCTGGGAGAGACATTAGACGATGCCATCGAAAAATTACTCGAAAATAATAAGGGGCCCTCTCGAAAAGTAAACGAATTGGACAACCGTGGAAGTCATTTCTACCTTGCATTGTACTGGGCGGAAGCATTGGCAGGCCAGAACAAAGACACTGCTTTGAAAGATCACTTTGCTCCTATCGCACTAAAGCTTGCTGAAAATGAAGAAACAATTGTAAGCGAATTAAACGCCGCTCAAGGCTCACCGGTAGACATTGGCGGTTATTATGAACCTACAGAATCACTGGTATCTCAGCAAATGAGACCTAGTGAAACATTCAATTCCATTCTTGATGAAATTAAATAGCTGAAACTTTAGTTTGGTAAATACGCGTCAAACATATAGGGTTTTATCCGTACTTTTGGATAAATCAAAATTGTAGCGTGGCTTTTTCAAAAACAACCGAGCAAAGCTCCCACCACGATCACCTGGAGCAAATGTCAATCGAGGAATTACTTACTCGTATAAATTCCGAAGATAAGACAGTGCCTATGGCTATTGAAAAATCATTGCCGCAAATTGAAAGACTCGCCGAAGTTGTTACGGAAAAACTTAAGAAGGGTGGACGACTTTTCTATATGGGTTCGGGGACCAGTGGTAGATTGGGTATTGTTGACGCAAGTGAATGTCCGCCTACATTTGGAGTTCCTCATGGATTGGTGGTAGGATTAATAGCGGGTGGTGATGGCGCCATACGCAAAGCGGTAGAATTTGCCGAAGACTCGGTGCATCAAGGATGGAAAGATCTTCAGGCGTATGATATTTCAGAAAAAGATATCGTCATTGGTATCGCTGCCTCGGGCACAACACCTTATGTCATCAGCGCTTTGGAGAAATGTAATGAACAAAAAATTACCACCGGTTGTATTACTTGTAATGAAGGAAGTCCGTTGGCTTCCATTGCAATGCACCCTGTTGTCGTTGTTGTAGGACCGGAATTCGTGACGGGAAGTACCCGTATGAAAGCCGGTACCGCTCAAAAACTGGTGTTGAATATGATCTCTACGGCGGCTATGATTCAGTTGGGAAAAATTAAAGGCAACAAGATGGTGGACATGCAGTTAAGCAATTTTAAATTGGTGGATAGAGGCACTCGGATGATCATGGATGAATTAGAAGTTAAGGAGGACGAAGCGTCTTTTCTATTAAATAAACACGGGAGCGTACGTAAAGCCGTAGATGCCTACAGAAATGAAAGAAACTGATCAAAAATATACCGATAAGCAGTTATTGGTGAAAGGATTAAAACGATTGGCATTAGCACTTCCTCTATTGCTGCTTACCACCTACGTTTTAACCTTCGCGTTTTTAAACAAGGATACCATCCCTATTTATATATTCCTCATTTTGGGAATCATCGCCATGGCGATCACCATTTATCTCCTTTTCAATGGTATTAAAATAATTTTGAAGTCTATTTTTAACTAGATATTTCCTCACGCTACGAAACGTTATACGAATTAGTAGGGCAACTCCTTACCCCTTCCGAGTACTCGGGATCGGGGCGCGGATCGCGCTCTCTGCTATATCCATGTAGTCAGTTTACACTACTACATGGGATGCCGCTGCGATCGCTGTTGCGGGGGTTTTGTAAAATACATTATAGATGGTTCTGGAATTACATCGATCTTGTTTGTGGTTTATAGGTTGATTCAATAAAAAAGACCCGACTTTATCGCAACGCAATGTTGCACTGCAACATCTGATGTCCGGTGGACATTGGGTGAAGATACCCGCATGAGCGGAGGGCCATGAATAAAAAAAACCTGAAGCAGTGTAAACACATTTCAGGGTTTAAAGAAGGCGGCGACCTACTAGTGACTGTCTGTGATGACAAGTGAAACGCAGTAAGAACAGTAACAGGAACTAATCACGCTCAAAGGCGTGTGTCATCGAATCGGTTTAAAAACAAAAAGCCCGACCATTCAAATAATGATCGGACTTTAATTAAGAAGGCGGCGACCTATTAATGATTGTCTGTCATCACAAGTGAAACGCAGTAAGAACAGCAACAGGAACTAATCACGCCACGGGCGTGTACCGACTCGAATTTACTCCATAAAAAATATCTCATCCTATATATGATTTGGTTTTCGAAGAAGGCTATTTTTGATAGTAAAACGTAGCAAACGATATATTTTGTAACATACAGGCTACAAAATATATCGTTTGTTACACCACATGGTCTTGTGGTAAAGTAGTATTTCGGTTTACCGCATAAAAAAGACCCAACCATAAAAATGTGATCGGGTCTTTCTAAGAAGGCGGCGACCTACTTTCCCACAAATGTAGTATCATCGGCGCAAACGGGCTTAACTTCTCTGTTCGGAAAGGTAAGAGGTGAGCCCCGTCGCTATAACCACCTTAAATTTTAGTGCACTATAGCCCTGTTGCTATAATTTACCCGAATCACGCCTTGGCGTGAGGCGGGCCACCTTAAAATTTGAGTTAAGAGTTTAATGTTATAAGTTCAATAACTTATAGCTTTTAACTTTTAACTGTCACGCCTTTGGCGTGGCTAATAACTTAACATAAAGGAAAAAGAAATACCGGCGATGCGCCGGAGCAATAATTAAAAAACTCATATAAAAGAGTGTCCCCCCTTTTGGACACTGAGTGATGCAAAAGCATCGTATCGAAGTGCCAAAAGGGAAAACGATCGTACATAAGCATACGGGTTATTAGTATCACTCGGCTACTTGCATTACTGCCTTTACACCTGTGACCTATCAACGTGGTAGTCTCCCACGACCCTTTAAAGAAATCTCATCTTGTGGTGGGTTTCGCGCTTATATGCTTTCAGCGCTTATCCCTTCCCGACGTAGCTACCCAGCAGTGCTCCTGGCGGAACAACTGGTACACCAGAGGTCAGTCCAACTCGGTCCTCTCGTACTAGAGTCAGATCCACTCAAATTTCTAACGCCCACTGTAGATAGAGACCGAACTGTCTCACGACGTTCTGAACCCAGCTCGCGTGCCACTTTAATGGGCGAACAGCCCAACCCTTGGGACCTTCTCCAGCCCCAGGATGTGACGAGCCGACATCGAGGTGCCAA
>SMXJ01000114.1 GCA_004356305.1 Bacteroidota bacterium
AAATTTCAATGTGAATATTCAAGGTATATTTAGTCAACCTCTAATGTCCATTATTTTTTTCGATTTAACAAAAATCCTACCTTAAAATAGAAGTTCATCACCCGAAAACGTTTTCGATTGAGATATTCACAATCAAAACATTGAACTTTTTTTTTAATTTTAAAAAAAGCCTAACTTAGAACGATATTTGCTTTGCAGAACGTTATCCAATTATTCGCAACTAATCATTTTATCATGTATAAAATAGCATCTCTACTTCTTTTTTGTGGCCTCCTTTTTTCTTGTAAAAATGCGTCGGAAAAGGTCGAAAAAACGTCAAAGAATGAAACAGAAATCGAAACAGGTACAAAACCTTCTTATAAATTTTCACTGGCTCAGTGGTCGATCCACCTTCCAATAAGTAGAGGCACTATGGATCCCATGGATTTTGCTGAAATTGCCAAAAAACTTGGGTTCACTGGTTTGGAATATGTAGATCAGTTGTACGAAATAGATGAAACGATTCCTTACCGAGAATGGGTAATGAATCTGGCAAAGGCCTGGAAGGAAAAGAGTGATGCCACTGGCATGGAGAATGTGCTTATAATGATCGATCGTGCGGGTGAGTTAGTGGACGCTTCTGTCTCAAAAAGAAAAGAAGCTGTTGAGATGCATAAGATCTGGGTGGATGCTGCCGAATATATAGGTGCTCCTTCCCTGCGAGTCAATCTGTTTGGTATTACTGAACCAGTAGAATGGCATAAAGTATCTGTTATATCTCTCAAGAATCTTTCAGAATATGCGGCCACAAAAAACATCAAAATTCTGGTGGAAAACCACGCGGAATTATCCTGTGACGCCGGGAAATTAGTTGCCGTGATTAAAGAGGTGAACATGCCTAATTGTGGAACACTTCCTGATTTCGCAAATTTTTGCGTGAAACGCGAAGGAGGTTCAAGGTGGGGACCCGCTCCATGCGTAGAAGAATATGATCCCTATAAGGGTATAGCGGAATTAATGCCATATGCGGGTGGAGTTTCCGCTAAATCTCACTTATTCGATGAAAATGGTGACGAGACGGAAATAGATTATTACCGAATGATGCAAATCGTAAAAGATGCCAATTTCTCAGGGTATATTGGTATCGAGCATGAAGATAAAGTTTCGGATGACCCAACTGAAGGTATATTACTCACAAAAGCGTTGGTGATTAAAGCATTGGATCAAGCTAAATAAAACCTCCCTATATGAAATCCATAACATACATTAAGCTTTCCTTTATGATGTTCCTCGAATTCTTTATTTGGGGAGGCTGGTTCGTGACCATGGGGACATTTTTAGGAAACAACCTTACCGCGACGGGAGCCGAAACAGGGATGGCTTACGCCACTCAATCATGGGGAGCTATTATAGCACCCTTCGTTATTGGATTGATCGCCGACCGCTTTTTCAATGCCGAACGTATTCTGGGTATCCTTCATTTGATAGGAGCATTTTTAATGTACAAAATGTCACAAACAACTGAATTCAATGTGTTCTACCCCTATGTTTTAGGATATATGATCGCTTATATGCCAACGCTTGCCCTGGTAAATTCGGTCTCGTTCAACCAGCTCAAAGATCCTACAAAACAATTTCCACTCATTCGTGTTTGGGGAACTGTGGGCTGGATCGTGGCGGGTATGATCATAAGTTTTGCTTTTGCGTGGGATTCGATGGATGGAATAGATGAAGGAATGTTATCAAACACCTTTTTGATGACGGCTATTGCCTCGGGCGTGTTAGGGGTTTTCAGCTTTATGCTGCCCAAGACACCTCCAAGTGTCTCAAAAGACAAGAAAGTGAGTATTTCAGACATTCTAGGACTCGATGCCCTAAAATTACTGAAGGACAGAAACTTTATGGTTTTCTTTATTTCTTCTGTATTGATCTGTATTCCTTTGGCATTTTACTATCAGAATTTGAGTCCGTTTTTAACTGAAAGCGGATTGGAGAATTCAACCGCCTGGGCATCGGCAGGTCAAATTTCCGAAGTACTCTTTATGCTGCTGCTTCCTTTCTTCTTTAGGAAATTCGGATTCAAAAAAACTATTTTACTCGGAATGTTTGCCTGGGGACTGCGATACGTACTATTTGCTTATGGAAATACCGGGGAATTATTCTTTATGGTATTCATGGGCATCGTATTACACGGTATTTGCTACGATTTCTTTTTCGTATCGGGACAGATCTATACCGATAGTAAAGCAGGAGAGAAAGTTAAAAGTGCTGCCCAAGGCTTGATCACTTTGGCAACTTACGGCCTTGGTATGCTTGTTGGTTTCTATGTGGCCGGTAAAATTACCGATGCAAATATTTTAACTGAAGGAGGCCACGCCTGGAATTCTATCTGGACCTTCCCGGCCATTTTCGCGGGAGCTGTACTGGTGATCTTTGCACTTTTATTTAAGAATGAAAAAATAGAATACACCGAATAATATGAGCAACAAAATAAGATGGGGTGTCCTCGGTGGCGGTGGTGATTCATTAATTGGTGTACTGCACCGTGTAGCCGCCGGTATGTTCGATGCCTATCAACTTACCGCCGCTGCTTTTAACCCGGACAAGAATATAAGTATCGCGTTTGCGGAGGAAATTGGGATTCCAACCGATCGTATCTATACCGATTTGGACGAGATGATCTCTGAAGAAGCAAAACTTCCCGAAAGTGAGCGAATACAGGTCGTTTCGATCATAACTCCTAATTTTCTTCATTTCCCTATGGCGAAACAACTCATGGAGGCTGGTTATAATGTGATTTGCGAAAAACCTATGACCATGACCTATGATGAGGCGTTGGAATTGGAAGCCATTCAGGAAGAAAAAAAATGTTTATTCGCATTAACGCATACATACACAGGCTATCCCATGATACGCCAGATGAAAAAGATGATCGCCGAAGGAGTCATAGGCGAAGTACAAAAAGTAGATGCACAATACTATCAGGGGTGGATCAACCCTATCATTCACGATAAGGAAAAACGCAGTTCCACCTGGCGATTGGATCCTGAAAAATCGGGAAAAAGTTGTTGCATGGCAGATATTGGCGTACATGCCTATCAAATGATCGAATATGTAACGGGAATAGAAGTTGATTCTGTATTAGCCGACCTCAACCATTTATATGACGATAACCAAATGGATATCGACGGAACAGTTTTGTTACGATTTGAAAAGCCCGTGAAAGGAGTATTATGTGCGAGCCAGATCGCCACGGGAGAAGAGAACAATTTCACGTTAGCCGTCTACGGAAAAAAAGCAGGCTTGAAATGGGAACAGGAAAATCCCAATTATCTATATTTACTGGAAGAAGGTCAACCCTTACGCGTTTTAAAACCGGGGCATTCTTATAACAGCGATTTATCATTAGACGGCACCAAACTCCCTCCGGGCCACCCCGAGGGTATATTTGATGCCATGGGGAATATCTATAAAGGAATGGCTAAAGCAATTCGGGGACAGTCCTTCGACCCGGCCGAATTTCCCACAATACATGACGGTGTTCGAGGAATGCATTTTATTGAAACAGCACTGGCTTCACACCATGACGGGAATGTTTGGAAATCGCTATAAAGTTTTACAATTAGTATGAAAACAATTAAAGGACCTGCCGTATTTCTGGCTCAATTCATTGACGATAAGGCCCCTTACAATTCTTTGGATGGCTTATGTCAATGGGCTTCGGATCTCGGATACCTAGGGATACAGATCCCCACTATCGAATCCCGTTTGATGGATCTTACCTTAGCCGGCGAAAGCAAAGACTATTGTGATGAATTGAAAGGCAGGGTCAATAACTATGGCCTGGAGATCACCGAGCTCTCCACACATTTGCAAGGGCAATTGGTCGCAGTGCATCCTGCCTACGATATTATGTTCGACAACTTTGCGCCGGATGATTGCAAAAACAATCCTAAAAAGCGCACCGAATGGGCTCGGAAGCAAATGATAAGTGCAGCAAAGGCGAGTAAACATTTGGGCTTGAAGGCCCACGCGACCTTTAGCGGTGCATTGCTTTGGCACACTATGCATCCATGGCCACAGCGTCCAGAAGGTTTAGTAGAAATGGGCTTTGCCGAACTGGCTAAAAGATGGTTACCCCTCTTGAACCAATTTGAAGAAAATGGTGTCGCTGTGTGTTTCGAAATTCATCCAGGAGAAGATCTACATGACGGAGTTACCTTCGAACGATTTTTGGAAGCTACAGGAAATCACAAAGCGGTTAATATATTATACGACCCAAGTCATTTTGTGCTACAACAATTGGATTATATAACTTATATCGATCATTACCATGAATATATAAAGGCCTTTCACGTAAAAGATAGCGAATTCAATCCCACAGGAAAGAAAGGTGCGTTTGGAGGTTACAGTGATTGGCGAGACCGGGCAGGACGCTATCGTTCCTTGGGTGATGGTCAGGTTGACTTTAAAACCATATTTTCAAAACTCACGGAATACGGCTGTGATGTTTGGGCGGTGATGGAATGGGAGTGTTGCATAAAAAGCCCTGAGCAAGGTGCCAGAGAAGGAGCAAAATTTATCAGTGACCACATCATTGAAGCCACTCAAAAGAGATTTGATGATTTTGCCGGTGCCGAAATAGATAAAGTAAAACTTAAAAAAATACTAGGTCTCTAGATAAAATATTATGAAAAGAATTAGATTATTAGCACTGATTGTGATCGTGGTAGTTGGTTGTAAGGATCAGAAAAATGATACCGATCATCTTGAAGCAAACAATAATGAATTAGGAAGATATGAGGCTGTTTTCATTGATGTTAAAAATACTATGATCCCGGAAGATATTGATCCCAATGTTCTTAAGGAAGAACGTCTTTTGAAGAATGTTAATTTAGTGGATACAGATCAATTTTGGGGCACAAAGAAAGATTTTGGTTTATTCGCGATGGGAAGTCTTGAAATTCCCGAAACTAAGATCTACTATTTTAAACTCACCAGTGCCGGAAAGATAGTATTTAAGCTCAATAATAAAGACTTAGTAAAGAATAACGTCGTGCATTCGAATGAGAGCAATTTGGGAGAGATGTATCTCGAAAAAGGCGCTACTATTTTTGAATATGAATATTATCCTGCATTCGAAGACCCTTATTTAGTCCTGGAATGGTCTAAAGATGGTAAAACATACGAAGTGATACCCGATGCTACCTTTAATAATTTAGATGCTTTTAGTGTTGATAATTGGACGGGGACTGAAGTAGAATCCGATGGTATTCAGGATAATGTACTTTCGGAAAAAGAGAAAAAGGACAGTTGGGAACTTCTGTTTGACGGTAAAACTACCAATGGGTGGCATACCTATAATAAACCAGGAATGATAGGAAGTAAATGGAAAGCAAAAGATGGAATGCTGGTTTTTGAAGGAAGGGATCGTTTCGAATTTTTCGTTGCAGGAAGAAAAATAGAGTTAGGCCCAGTAAATAAGGCCTTAGACGGTGGAGAGGATATTGTATCTGATAGATCCTTTGAGAATTTTGAATTAACCCTGGAATGGTGGATTTCTGAAGCCGGAAACAATGGAATTTTTTATACAGTTCAGGAAGACGAAATATATGATGAAGTTTGGAAGACCAGCCCTGAAATGCAGATTATGGACAATCAAAAACACAAGGATGGACTTATCAATAAACACAGGGCCGGCGACCTATACGATTTAATTGAATCTGATCCTATTCGGGTAAAGCCACAGGGAAAATGGAATAAAGTTCGAATTGTAAAAAATAAGGGTAAAGTAGAGCATTGGCTAAACGGTAGTAAAGTCTTAGCGTACGATGTTCATTCCAGCGCCTGGAAAGATCTGATCTCTAAAAGTAAATTTAAAGATCTAACTGAATTTGCTAGTTCGGGTCCGGGCCGTATCGGTTTTCAGGATCATGATAATATAGTACGCTTCAAGAATATTAAGATCAAAAAATTAGATTGATAAGTGAAGAAAATAGTAGGATTTGCAATTATCCTTTTAATATGTATTGCCTTTCGAGAAATGAAGACTGAAGTTATACAAGAAAAACCTTCCCAGGATTGGATAACTCTTTTCAACGGTTCTTCATTTGATCATTGGCGAGGCTATTTAAGTGAAGAAATGTATCCGGAGTGGACCATCGTAGACGGGGCAATGGCATTTACACCGGGAGAAAGAGGTGGGAAGAACATCATTTCCAGAGAGAAGTACACCAATTTTATTTTATCAATCGAATGGAAAATTTCTGAAGCCGGGAATAGTGGTATTTTTTGGGGTGTTTATGAAGATCCCGCATTCAGACAGGCACATGATACAGGGCCTGAAATCCAGGTTGTGGATAATGATAAGCATCCCGATGGCAAATATCCCGGAGGCTTGCATTCAGCAGGATCATTGTATGACATGATCGCTCCACCAAAAGATGTTACTAACCCGGTAGGAGAATGGAATCACTGCATTATAGAAGTAAATCACAATACAAATCTGGGTAAAGTAACTATGAACGGAATCGAACTTTTCACTTTCCCGGTTCATGGCGATGATTGGGATGCCATGGTTGCAAAATCCAAATTTAAAGATTGGAAAGGATTTGGTAAACGTCAAACAGGACACATTGGCTTGCAGGATCACGGCCATAAGGTCTGGTACCGAAATATTAAGATCAAAAAGTTGGATCAATAGGCCATGAATTCTGGTTTACTGGCCTATAGGATTCTTCCGAACTCTGAACTAATTCATTACCTTTACAGGCATAAACAAAATTTATGATCCAGTCTATGACCGGTTATGGTAAAAGCATTTTGCAGCTGCTTTCCAAGAAAATTACCGTTGAAATAAAATCTCTCAACAGCAAAAACCT
>SMXJ01000115.1 GCA_004356305.1 Bacteroidota bacterium
AATTTCTTTCTATGAAACTTACTCTCTTTCCGGCTTTCCTCCTCCTTTCATTTATCGCTTCAGCCCAAATGGATAATGCAAAACTCGAGGTCTTATTATCCCAACAAGTAGATTCTATAATCGGTACTCCGGGTAGATGGCAGGTTACCTATCGGGAGCTTCCCATGATAATTATAACCGATGAAACCAATGATCGTATGCGCATCATTGCACCCATTGTGGATGTAGATAAGCTCGATAAGGAGGTTCTATTGGATTGTCTGGTGGCCAACTATCACACGGCTCTGGATGTGAAATACGCGGTTTCCAACGATATTATGTGGTCCGTGTTCATCCATCCTTTGAGTCCGTTGACCGAAGGAGAGCTCAAAAGCGCCATCGAACAAGTTTATTTAGCTGTAACAACTTTTGGTGGTAGTTATACGAGTACACAATTGCTTTTTGGAGGTAATGCTAATGAAGAAAGAGATTCAAAACCTAAACTAAAGAAGATTTAGGCGTTTCTTTAGGCATATTATTACTTCCATAAAAACAAACTGCTTCAGTCGGGCAAAACTCCCTAGGTTCAGCACCTAATGCGGTTCTTCGCCTATATTTCTATGTTTTAGCGAGAAATTAACAAGCATGCCTGAAAAGAACGGTAATATTTAAATTCCATTTTATATCTTTGGCCCAACTTAAAAGGAATGCTGTTTAAACACCCCGAACTTCTTTACGCTCTCTTTCTGCTTCTCATTCCGATTTTAATTCACCTTTTTCAGCTTAGACGTTTTCAAAAAGTAGATTTTACCAATGTTGCCTATCTTAAAAAGGTAACCCTTCAAACCCGTAAAAGCTCGCAGCTTAAAAAATTGCTGACCCTACTCATGCGATTGCTGGCTCTCGCATGTATTATCATTGCCTTCGCTCAGCCTTACGCTGTGTCGAATACTGCTTCAAGCTCAGAGACGGAGACGGTCTTATATATCGACAACTCCTTTAGTATGCAGGCGAAAGGACCTAACGGCCCCTTACTTCAAAGAGCCTTGCAGCAATTGTACGAAATTGCAAATGGTGAAGACAAGATAAGTTGGTTCAGCAATACTGAATCCAAAAACAACGATTCTAAAACCGATTTCAAAAACCGTGTCCTTTCGATCGACTATACCTATAAACAACTCGCATTGGCAGACGTACTTCTGAAGGCGAACCAGTTGTTTTCAGAAAGTGAGGCTTCAGAAAAGAGATTGATTATCATATCCGATTTCCAACAAAAAAGTATTTTTCCGAAGAAGAATGATGCCATCTCTATCGATGTTGTGGCCTTAACGCCTGTTACTAAGAATAATATTGCGATAGATTCGGCTTATATCCTGTTCAAAAACACCACAACCACCCAATTAAGCGTAGTTGTTTCCGGGCAGGGTGTTGTACCCCAAAGAACTCCGGTCTCCTTGTATAATGGCCCTAGGTTGATCGCGAAATCGTCAATGGACTTTTCTGAATCAAATCAGAACACCCTTTCGTTCGACATTGAGAACCCATCTGGATTTAAAGGAGAACTTCGAATAACAGACCCTAATTTACTATATGACAACTCTTTATATTTCAGCATAAACACTCCTAAGAAAATTAAAGTCTTGGTGATCAATGAGGGTGATGCCGATTTTTTACGGCGTCTTTTTGATCAAACAGCTTATGAATATAGCCAACAGAGTTTCAATAGTCTTAACTACAACGATATTCCCTCTCAGAATTTTATCATTTTAAATGAGCTGAAAATGGTCTCTCCGGCTTTACTTAATTCCTTAAAAGCCTTTAGTGATTCGGGTGGAAGTATTGGTATTATTTTAGCTGAAGAAATTGATATACCAGGTTATAACAGATTACTGAATACGCTTCAACTGGGAGTCATAACTGAAGCTGTAATTCAGGAAAAGAAAATTACGAAGATCAACTTTTCACATCCTTTGTATCAAAATGTATTCGAAAAACAAGTCACTAATTTTCAGTACCCAAAGGTGAATTCGTTTTACAACATCAGTTCCAATGCAACACAGGTTTTGGGTTATGAAGATGGGAAACCGTTTTTACTACAGCAAGACCAGAATTTTTTAAGTACGGCATCCCTTTCCGAAGAAAATTCGAACTTTACGTATTCTCCGCTTATCGTTCCGACATTTATAAATATGGCGCAACAAAGTTTACCCCTGCCCCAATTGTATTACAATATCGGGACTCAAAATAAGTATGCAGTGCCCATAAAATTGACGCAAGACGATATACTGACGCTAAGAGATAGTGTGAACAGTTTTATTCCTTTACAGCAAACAAAGGCAAACAGTGTTGAGATCACAACCGTAGAGGAACCTTCGAAATCGGGGAATTTCAGTATTGAAAATAAGAACACCTTTATCGAGAATATCAGCTATAATTATCCAAGATCTGAAAGTGTAATGCAATACCTAAATCCGGAGGATTGGGAGGGTGTGACTTTGTATAATTCGGTTTCAGAATTATTCAATTCCATCGCCGAAGAAAACAAAATTAACTCATTTTGGAAATGGTTTGTTATTTTTGCAGTGGTTTTCCTCCTTTTGGAAATGCTTATTTTAAAATTCTATAAATGAAGATACTCTTAAAATCGGCCACTATTGTTGACCCGGCGAGTAAACATCACGGTAAAAAACGGGATGTTCTTATTGAAAATGGAATCATTAAAAAAATAGCCGCATCGACATCAAATTCGAAGATAAAAACCATTTCTCTCAAAGATCTTCACATTTCTCCCGGTTGGTTCGATTCCAGTACTTCGTTTGGAGAGCCGGGGTTTGAGGAACGTGAAAACCTTGATAACGGATTGAAGACTGCTGCTATGAGTGGATTTACGGCCGTAGCTGTGAACGCGAACACTTACCCGGTGACGGATTCCAAATCTCATATAAAATTCCTGAGATCGAAGGCTTTTAACAATGCCGTTTCATTGCATCCGGTAGGTGCGCTAACAATGAAAAGTGAAGGAGTGGATCTCGCCGAATTATACGATATGCATAATCAAGGTGCCATCGCTTTTTATGACTACAAAAAACCCATCGAGAACGCTAATCTGCTAAAGATAGCACTACAATATGCGCAGAACTTCAATGGACTTGTACAATCGTTTCCATTCGAACGATCGGTGGCTGCCAAAGGGGTTGTCAACGAGGAAGAGAATAGTACAAGGCTTGGTTTAAAAGGAATTCCCGCGCTTTCAGAAGAACTACAATTAACAAGGGATCTGTACCTTCTTGAATATACCGGCGGACGATTACACATTCCAACTATCACTACTCAAAAAAGTGTACAGCTCATACGAGAAGCTAAAAAGAATGGCTTGGATGTGAGTTGCAGTGTGGCGATCTATAACCTGTGCTTGAATGATAGTGTACTCGAGAGCTTCGATACTAATTATAAGTTACTCCCTCCCTTACGGACTCAAAAAGACTCTAAGGCGTTGCTGAAGGGGTTAAAGGAAGGTATCATTGACGGGGTGACCAGTGACCACGACCCTATTGATATTGAGCATAAAAGAACGGAGTTTGACCATGCATTCTTCGGAAGTATAGGTTTAGAGAGTTGTTTTGGGGCTTTAATGAATGCAACCGATTTACAAATTACGATCAGGGCACTTACGGGGCTCAAAAAAGTGTTTGGCTTGAAGGAGAATAGCATTTCTGAAGGAGAAACTGCGAACATCACCCTCTTCTCTCCGGAAGGCAATTGGATCTTTACCGAAGATAGCATTCTCTCCACTTCTCAGAACGCGGCTATGCTTGGCCAGAAAATGCAAGGCAATGTCTACGGGATCTATAATAACGATAAACTCGTTCTAAATGGCTAGTCCTCCCGGAAAAACGAAGGCCGTTGTCGCCTACCTCACATTTATCGGGATGCTCATCGCGTATTTTATCAATAAGGACAACCGGCATGAATTTGCCACATGGCATATAAAGAACATGTTTGGTCTGCTTATTTTGTTATTTGTCGCTGTTGCGCTGCAATCGTACGCCATTGGATTTTATATTTATTGGACTTCGGTGGTACTGTGGATCATATCACTGATTATGGCCCTGTTTAATCAAAAGCGAGGCATTCCATTTTTAAGTGATAAATTTCAGACTTGGTTTACTTTTTTGGATTAGAAGCTCTATATTTAAGGAAATTATATCACTAACCTTAAACTTAAAAATATGTCAGAATCTACTACAGATAATGGAAAAACGATAGGTATGGTTGCCTATTTAACCTTTATTGGCTGGATTATTGCATTTGTTATGCACAGTAACAACAAAACAGAATTTGGTGCTTTTCATATACGACAAGGACTAGGCCTACTGATATTGTACATACTGGTGTGGGTCTTAAATATTATCCTTGCCATAGCCGGAATTCCTTTATTACCTTGGATACTTTTGATCGGTGTAATAGTTCTTTGGGTTTTAGCTTTTGTAGGAGCGGTTCAAGGAGAGAAGAAGCTTATTCCCGGATTGGGAGCGCAATTTCAAGATTGGTTCAAAGGATTAGGATAGACTTTCCAACAACTTTATATAAAATATGCCGTGAGGACTGTACCTTGCGGCGTCTTTATATTATCATGTATGGAAAAGAAAAAATTATCGCTCGAACATGTTTTTAAACCTGCTACGATTACCTCCTCCTCCGCCTCCGATGAATCATCGGTGGAAAAGCCGGAAAATACACCGTCCATAATAATGCTTCACGGTTTTGGAAGCGACGAGAACGATCTTTTTTCCTTTGCTTCGGAATTACCCGGCAAATATTTCATAATATCTTTAAAGGCGCCTATCGCTATGGAGCCTTATGGAAACGCCTGGTATAACATCAATTTTGATGGCAGCAATGAGAAGTTCAGTGATGACGAACAAGCCATCCTATCTCGAGATCTGATCGTTAGGTGTATCGACGAGATCATTTCGGCATATAATATCGATGCTGAGAAGATCACCCTATTGGGGTTTAGCCAAGGCACGATTTTAGGATTGGCCGTAGCTTTAAGTTATCCTGAAAAAGTGAAAAATGTGATCGCATTGAGCGGTTATATCAATGAGGGGATCTTAGTGGAAGGCTATAATAAAAACGACTTTAGCAGATTGAATTTCTATAGTTCGCATGGCGACGTAGATCAGGTTATCCCGGTGGAATGGGCACGAAAGACTAAACCATTTCTAAATAAATTAGGTATTGATTGCCACTATTCTGAATTCCCTGTCGGACATGGCGTTTCTCCTCAGAACTTTTATGAATTTAAACAATGGCTAAGTGAGGTGGATGGTTGAGGGTTTAGGGTTTAGGGTTTAAAATCATAAAAACCATCCTGCTTCTGACTTCGGTCTTCGTGTTTCTCGACACAATCCAGGGTTCCCGGGACTACCCGAAGTGACAACAAGCTTACTTCTCACTACTCGATAATCGTTGATATGTTTATTCGTATAATTGTTAATGATTTGCCATTCAATATCTACTGTTCACTAATTACAATAACAACAATACTACTTACTTCTCAATGCGTACTTCTTACTTCTCATATCTAAATTTTACTACTTCGGATATAACACAGACGAAATGACCGTCAATTCCAACTCCATTTGATCGTTATAAAAGTATTCGATGATCATCTCTCCCCAGTAGGATCCATCTGTTATCTCTACCTGGATCCAGCGATGATTTAGAAATTTTAGTTTGTTGACCCGCATTTCTCCATCCATCCCCTCCAACGGGATCAAGGGGTTTCCTCCTTTGATCAAATTCTTCTCATAGATGGCTTCGGTTATACTATTTTCCACCTCTGCCGCATCAAGCCCCAGGTTTTCGAGATACGTCATCGCGTTGTCATTGCCCTGGAGCGAAAAATATCTCAGGTCCGCAACTTCTTCATGCAAGGAGTCTATAGAGTCATTTCGCTGCTGCAGGCTTTCGGTGATAGAATTAATTGTCTTTTCCTGAGATTCGAAGATGGATTTCTGATTCATATATTGAAAAACAATGAGCAAGATCGCGAAGAAAAACAGGTACATAAATATTTTGGATTTCATAATGTAAATGGGTTTTTGGTATTAGCTGTTCGGTTTAAAATTATAATAACAAACTGTGTCACTACTCATATCTCAATACTAAAATCTCAATACTCAATACTCACATCTGGTTTATAACGTTATTTTTAAGGTATCGTATGCCAAATGTACGTTTTCCGGCAACATTGCTTCCACTTCATCGTGAAATCCCAACATATGACTTATATGCGTGAAATAAGTGGTTTTTGGTCTTATCGTTTCGATAAGTTCCAAAGCCTCGTTTAAATTTAAATGTGAATTGTGTGAATTGATCCGCAGCACATTGATCACCAAAACATCGGTGCCTATTATTTTTTTAATTTCTTCTGCTGAGATCGTTTTAACATCGGTCAAATAGGTAAAATTGTCAATTCTGAAGCCCAGGACGGGCAGATCCGCATGCTGGACTTCAATAGGGACCACTGTTTTTCCGAAGAGATCGAACGAAGCCTCCTTTTCGATTTCCATCTCACTGATCGCAGGAGCTCCGGGATATTTGTTTTCCATTTCGAAAATATATTCGAATCTTTTGTGCAAGGCCTTAAAAACCCTTTTGTGGGCGTAAAACGGAATATCACCCTGATTAAAATAAAAGGGCCTGATATCATCGATACCGGCAACATGGTCGCTGTGTTCATGCGTAAGTAAGATAGCATCAAGACGTTTCACATTTGCCCGTAACATTTGTTGTCGGAAATCCGGCCCGCAATCTATCACAATTGTATATTGTTCCCATTGTACCAATACGGAAACACGCAGTCGTTTATCTTTGGAATTCGCACTTTGGCAAACCGGGTGATCGTTCCCTAACACGGGGATCCCCTGAGAGGTTCCGGTTCCTAAAAACGTGATGGTAAGGGTAGATCGCATTCTCACAAAAATAACGGTATTTTTATTGTTTACCTATGGTATTTACTACCTTTGTTCCAAAGGTCAATCTATATAATATTGCTATGCCGGAAACCATTTTAGGAGATAAGGAATTTGCAGCGATTCCATCGATAAAGAATAAGGCGCTACGTATAAATTTAAATGAAAATATATATGGCACTTTCGCAGAGATTGGTGCCGGACAAGAGACAGTACGTAACTTCTTCAGGGCTGGCGGTGCTTCCGGGACCATTGCAAAAACCATTTCAGCTTACGATAAGGATTTTAGTGATGCCATTTACGGTATAGAAAAAGACGGGCGTTACATAACCGAGTCCCGCCTCAATAGAATGCTCATACATGAGATCAACTTGATCGAAGAACGTATTAATCGTGAAAAACATCCCAATAAAATATTTTTCGCCTATGCTAACACCGTGGCAACCATAGATTTCGCCAAAAAATACAAAGGCCATGGTTGGGTGGGAATAAAATTTCAATCCGTCGCAAATGAAGCATACAGTGAGATCGTCCTGCACTTTAGATTTAAGGAGAACGAAGCTGTCCTACAACAACAAACACTGGGAATGCTTGGAGTAAACCTTATTTACGGTGCTTTTTATAAGCATGATGAACCTAAAAAATTACTCCGTTATCTCTACGATCATATTGATAAAGATAAATTAGAAGTCGATACTATCAATTTTACAGGTCCCAAATTTAAGGATGTAGATAATCGTCTAATGAGTTTGCAGCTCATTAAAAATGGAATGACCGAAGCCATAATCTTTGGCCCTGATGGTAACAATATTCTTGCGGCACGTCTTCTATACAAAAAGAATATTTTGACACTTCGTGGAAGTTTCCGTCCGGTAACCAAGGTGAATATCGATATGTTCGATCGATCCTTAGAGATGTTCTTAAAAGAGAATCGAGTGGAAAAAGATCGTACAATCACCCTCTTTGAAATTACCTTGTCCAATCTAAGAGCTGAAGGGGAAATAGACGAACAAGACTTTATGGATCGTGCTAAATTGCTGTGCTCTCTGGGTCATACCGTAATGATCTCCAACTTCCAGGAATACTATAAACTGGTTGAATACTTCTCGAACTTTACGAGAAACCGTATGGGGCTTACAATGGGTATCAATAATCTTGTGGACATATTTGATGAAAAATACTATCGCCATCTGAGTGGAGGAATATTAGAAGCCTTTGGTAAATTATTCTTTAAAGACCTTAAGGTATACCTCTATCCTATTCAGAATCCTAAAACCGGTGAATATACCACGAGTACCAACTTAAAGGTTCACCCTCGGATGAAAGAATTATACAAATTCTTCAAATACAATGGGAAAGTTGTGGATATTGAAAATTTCAACCCGGACATCTTAAATATTTTCTCCCGGGATGTTTTGCACATGATCGAAGCCGGAGAAACCGGATGGGAAGAATTAATACCCGAAGGAGTTGCTACTATTATTAAAGACAAGGCCCTGTTTGGCTACAGACAGATCCCTGCTAAGGCAAGCAATTAGCCCAATATTTGAGCCGCATGCGCTTTGCTTTTGACCTTATCGATAACACGGTCAACGATCCCGTTCTCGTTAATAAGAAAGGTAATCCTGTGAATACCATCATACGCTCGTCCCATAAATTTTTTAGGACCCCAAACACCAAAGGCATTGATCACCTCTTTGTCAACATCTGCTAACAAAGGGTAAGGAAAGTTGTATTTATTCTGAAAGTTTTTCTGTTTTCGTTCCGTGTCGGCGCTCACCCCTATAATCTCATATCCCGCATTTCGCAGTTCTTCATAATGATCTCTTAAGTTACAAGCCTCCACAGTACAAGTGGGTGTGTTCGCAGCCGGATAGAAAAAGACAATCCATTTTTTTCCCTGATAGTCAGAATTCGAAACGGAATTCCCATCTTGATCGGTAGTTGTAAAATTTGGGACCTTATCCCCTTCTTTTAAAGTTTTCATTAGTTTATTTTTGTTGTGGTATAGTACGTAATAGTGTAAATTCAACAGTGACCCTTTCGGTACTACGCGATTAATTTTTTCGGTATAAAAATACACAATATGACCAAGCAAGAAAAGGTAGAGTTTGTTATTGAAACGTTAAAAAAAATATACCCGCAAGTACCCATTCCATTGGAGCATAAAGATCCATATACATTGCTCATCGCCGTATTGTTGTCTGCACAGAGCACCGACGTTATCGTTAACCAGATCACTCCCATACTTTTCAAAATTGCTGATAATCCGTTCGATATGGTAAAACTTACCGTTGAAGAAATACGGGAGATCATCAAACCTGTTGGCCTCTCCCCTATGAAATCAAAAGGAATTCGTGGTCTTTCGCAAATACTAATAGACAAATATAATGGCAAAGTTCCCGAAGATATGGAAGCGCTCGAAGAACTACCGGCTGTTGGTCATAAAACTGCCAGTGTAGTTATATCACAAGCCTTCGGAATTCCTGCCTTTCCGGTAGATACGCACATTCATAGGTTGATGTACCGCTGGGGACTTACCAACGGCAAGAATGTGGTTCAGACCGAAAAAGACGCAAAGCGATTATTCCCTGAGCATAGATGGAACGAGTTGCACCTCCAGATTATATGGTACGGACGACATCATTCACCCGCCCGTGGTTGGAACTTGGAGAAAGACGTCATAACCAATACGATCGGAAGAAGGGCCGTGATCGATGAATATGACAAAAAGGCCCGTAAAAAGGCATAAAAAAACCCCGAAAGTATTATTTTCGGGGTTTTCCAAAGTTTAGTTTAGAAGTGCTTCAAACTTCATTTTATTATAATCTATAACACTTAAAGCCTTGGAATAATCCAGAAGAAATTTAATAGTTTCTTCTTTTGGGACCAAATTATTAAGCACGCTGTCCCTGCGTGTCTCAGAGTACAATTTTGCCATAGAACGTTATTTTGAGGTTTTTGTTTCCTTAATAACGCACTCTCATATGGTTTATTGTATTAATTTGTTAAGATAATGTTATGTTTATCAATTACTTTGCGCAAATTGATCAACGCATAACGCATTCTCCCTAACGCAGTGTTAATGCTCACGCCCGTTTGCTCACTAATTTCCTTGAAACTCATTTCCTTATACATTCGCATTATTAACACCTCTTTTTGATCCTCAGGCAGCTCTTGAATCAACCTGCGAACATCATTTTCAACCTGTTTTTTAACAATTTGCTTTTCAGCGTTTAAAGCGCCATCAGACAGTACCGAAAATATATTGAAATCGTCATTATTTTCAAACTTCGGCATCCGATTATTTTTTCTGAAATGATCGATGACCAAGTTGTGGGAAATTCGCATTACCCAAGGCAAAAATTTACCTTCTTCATTATAAGCACCCTTCTTAAGGGTCTTGATCACTTTGATGAACGTATCCTGGAAAATATCTTCAGCAACATCCCTATCAAATACCTTTGAGTAGATGAAACTATAAATTCTTTGTTTGTGGCGGGTTATTAATTGACACAAAGCAGATTCGTTACCTTTCATGTAATCGCTAACTAACAGCGCATCACTAATCTTGCTATTTTTCATATCATACCTTTTTAAAATAAACAACTACTTTTTGGTTGTTTAGTCAATATGCTTATTTAAAAAAGTAATGATATACTATAGGCAACGTTTTTGTGTTCTCAGGGGTAAATATAACAACAAACATTTCAGAAATGCAAAAAAAAGTAAGCTTTTCCAAAAAAAAATATCATTAACCTATCCTTAAAATCCTCAAAACTATGTAGTATCTTTGCGAAATTCCGATAAATTCCATTTCACAAAATTGCAAGAAACAGCACTAGATACAAAGCAATACATCATTATTCAAGGGGCAAAAATTCATAATCTGAAAAATATTACCGTTGCGATCCCTAGAAATAAGCTGGTTGTAGTGACCGGACTATCCGGAAGTGGAAAATCCAGCCTTGCATTCGACACTTTATATGCTGAAGGTCAGCGTCGCTACGTAGAAAGCCTTTCGTCTTATGCCCGCCAATTTTTGGGCCGTCTTAACAAGCCCAAAGTGGATTCTATTAAAGGGATCGCACCTGCCATAGCAATTGAACAGAAGGTCAATGTAACCAATCCCCGATCTACCGTGGGTACGTCAACCGAGATCTACGATTATTTGAAATTACTCTACACCCGTATTGGCAAGACATACTCACCCGTATCCGGTGAGGAGGTGAAAAAAGATCGGGTGGCAGACGTTATAAGCCATATAAAATCCTTTCCTGAAGGTGAAAAACTCCTCCTCCTCTCTCCTATCCTCCTGGAAGAAGGCAGAACCATGGATAACAAACTAAAGGCATTGGTACAGCAGGGTTATGCCCGGGTTAAGATGGATGATACCGTTATTCGGATTGACGAACTTAAAGGGTCCATTCCCAAGACACTTCATCTGGTGGTTGATAGGGTCATTATCAAGAATGATGAAGATTTTTATAACCGATTGGCAGACGCGATCGAAATGGCTTTCTTTGAGGGTAAGGGTGCTTTGATTATTGAGAACTTGTCAAACGGGGGAGTTATAGATTTCAACAACCGCTTTGAAGCAGACGGAATTACCTTTGTAGAACCAAACGTACACCTTTTCAGCTTTAATAATCCATTTGGGGCATGTCCAAAATGTGAGGGCTATGGCGATGTGATCGGCATTGATGAAGATCTGGTGATTCCCAATACCGGCCTGTCTATTTACGAAAACGCGGTTTTCCCCTGGCGGGGGGACAGTATGAGTTGGTATCGGGATAACTTGGTAAATAATGCATATAAATTCGATTTTCCCATTCATAAGCCATGGTTCGAATTATCCGAAGCACAAAAACAATTGGTTTGGGAAGGGAACAAATACTTTGAAGGTGTCAATGATTTTTTTGCTTTTTTGGAATCCAAAAGCTATAAGATCCAAAACCGGGTAATGCTTTCCCGTTACCGTGGTAAGACAAAATGCAGTACTTGCCAGGGCAAAAGGCTACGCCATGAAGCGGGCTATGTAAAGATCAGTGGCACATCCATACAAGAATTAGTGGAACTGCCATTACACAAAGTAGCCGGATTTTTCAAGAATATAGAGCTCGATGCCTACGATCAAAAAGTGGCCAAGCGATTATTATTGGAGATCGGTAACAGGCTGAGTTTTTTGATAGATGTCGGACTCAGCTATTTAACTCTCAATAGGAAAAGCAATACCCTATCCGGTGGCGAATCGCAGCGCATCAATCTCGCAACCTCCTTAGGCAGTAGCCTGGTGGGTTCCATGTATATACTCGATGAACCGAGTATTGGACTTCACCCTAAGGATACCGAACGCTTGATAGTTGTATTGAAATCACTTCGGGATCTGGGCAATACGGTGATCGTGGTCGAACACGACGAGGATATTATGAAGGCGGCAGATCATATTATCGATATTGGTCCGGAAGCCGGGACTTTAGGTGGTGAGATCGTTGCTGAAGGGACGTTTGATGATATTCTGAGATCCGATTCGCTCACTGCCCAATATTTAGATGGACGTCTTGAAATTGAAGTTCCGAAGGAAAGAAGAACTTCCAAAAATCATATCGAGCTTATCGGTGCCCGACAAAACAACTTGAAAAATATCGATGTTTCTTTTCCTTTGGGAACATTTACAGTGGTTACCGGGGTTTCGGGTAGCGGAAAAAGTACATTGGTAAAGAAAATTCTCTATCCAGCTTTGCTACGCCAAATAGGCGGCTATGGAGAAAAACCGGGTCAGTTCACTGAGTTGAAAGGTGATTTTGAAAATGTAAAAAGCATCGAATTCATCGATCAAAACCCCATTGGGCGCTCGAGCCGGTCTAATCCGGTTACCTATATCAAGGCCTACGATGACATTCGTAATTTATATGCATCTCAAAAAATAAGTGATATAAGAGGATACAAAGCCAAACATTTCAGTTTTAATGTGGATGGTGGACGTTGCGAAACCTGTAAAGGCGAAGGTGAAGTAACCATCGAAATGCAGTTTATGGCCGATGTACATTTGGAGTGTGAGACATGCAAGAGTCGACGTTTCAAAAAGGAAATTCTCGAAGTGAAGTTCAACGACAAGAGCATTCATGATATCTTAACGATGACAATTGACGATGCTATCGAGTTCTTTCAATTACATGGTCAAACAAAGATCATCAATAAACTACAACCTTTACAAGATGTCGGATTGGGTTATGTGCAACTGGGACAAAGCTCCTCAACCCTGTCCGGTGGGGAGGCACAGCGAATCAAACTAGCTTCCTTCCTGGTGAAAGGAAAAACCAGGGACAAAGCGCTTTTTATATTTGATGAACCAACAACAGGACTTCATTTTCATGATATAAACAAACTACTCGCATCCTTCTACGCCTTGTTGGATAAGGGGCACAGTGTGATTGTTGTCGAGCATAATCTGGAGCTGATAAAATGTGCAGATCATATCATCGACCTTGGGAAAGAAGGGGGTGAAAAAGGAGGCGAAGTCATTGCCCAGGGAACTCCGGAAGAGGTCGTTAAAAACAAAAATTCCTATACGGCCCACTATTTACGGGAGAAAATTCAGTAACTTTATAGGAAAGATGTTCCTGTGAAAACGAAGTTACTTGTCCTATTCTTATTTATTTGTTGTTATTCGTATACTCAGAGTTATATTCCTATGTTGGAGGAAGATAATATTTGGAGTGTGGATGAATATGTTAATATTCTTTCTAATCCACCTATCATGTATACCATAACACATCAGGTCACTGTTTCGGGAGACACAATCGTAGATGGGAAAACCTATAAAAGAGTTTTTAACAATGACGGAGAAACCCATTGTCTCGTGAGAGAAGAAAATGGGATCGTCTACAAATATTCAGTAACGAGTACCAACGAAGTTATATTATATGACTTTACTATGGAACTTGGCGAAACATTTACCTTACCCACTGATCCTGATAATCAATACTGTACCACAGGAGGTTTTAATTACTTTGTTCCAGAAATAGAGGTTGTAGATGTTTCCACGCAATTTATTGCAGGTGAAGACCGAAAAGTAATTGAATTTGATTTTATGATTGGAAACGGTATCACGGAGACATGGATCGAAGGAATTGGCTCTGTCCTTGGATTTGACCCTATTGGGCTAACGCTCGATATTTCTGATACAGCTCTTGTCTGCTTCACAAAAAATGGTATAATATATTTTTTCAATGGTGCCACTTCCTGCGATAACACAACGCTTGGTATAGATGATCTTGACCGCGACCAAATCATCCTCTACCCCAATCCCGTTACGAGTATTTCCATTCTTCAGTTTCCTTCGGAAGGTATTGTAGATTTGCTTAAGATCTATGACGTAACCGGTAAGTTGGTCAAGGAAGAAAAAGTAAACAAAGATTACGTTTTGATCGATGCCATGCAATATCGATCAGGTTTGTACTTCTATCAGGTTTTTTCAGAAAATAAACTCCTTAAAACTGAAAAATTCATAATAAAATAGTTGTTATGAGAATGAAATTGATGTTTTTGTTATTATGTATTATAGGCACGGTTCAAGCCCAGGAATATGTTCCAATGCTATCCGAGGATCACAGATGGAATATTGAATATGTTGATCCATTATCTCAAAATGAATGGTATACCCTTCGTGTAGTGGATGAAGTGACCATATCCGGACATGTTTATAAAAAGTATATCATAAACAATAACTCAACGGGATGTTTCATGCGAGAGGTAAACGGCATAGTCTATCTCTATGACAGTGTTTGGAACGAGGAGTATATCTACTTTGACTTTACATTGGAATTAGGAGATTTTTTTGATTATCCGAATACCTGTGTTTTTGGTGGTAGCGATTTTATTGATGAAATTGAAGTAGTCGAAGTTTCTACGATGATAATCGAAGGTACACCGAGGAAAACCTTGGGATTTGCTACCGAATTTAGCGGTGGAGCCGTCATTGAAACATGGATCGAGGGTGTAGGTAGTAGTATGAGCGGATTGGAACCCGGTGGGAACTATATAGATACCTGGTTAAAACTGAATTGCTTTGTTGTAAACGGAAACACCTACTTTTTTAATGACGCAACCGAATGTAATTTTCTGGAGGTAGAAGATCTAGTAGACTTAAACAAAATTGTCCTCTACCCCAACCCGGTGAGGAACACTTCTATCCTGCAGTTCCCTTCGGAAGGTATTGTAGATATGCTTAAGATCTATGATATAACCGGCAAGGTGGTCAAAGAAGAGAAAGTAGACAAGGATTATGTTTTGATCGATGCTATGCAGTATCGTTCAGGCCTGTATTTCTACCAGGTTTTTTTAGAAAATAAGCTTCTTAAAACCGAAAAAATTATCATAAAGTGATTTCTTCAGTATAAAGTCCGTTTTGTAATTTTTTTATCAGCTATAGTTTAAGTCTTTGGCACGAAGATTGTTATTTATACAATGACTACGGCTATGATTTTGATCAAGACCGGAATGATAAGAATGAGTATGGTCAAAGTAGCAGAATAAAAAGTAATTAATAATATAGTTTTTTGGTTGGTTAGTTTTTATAAAACCCGTCAAGGTATCTCTAAAGATCCTGACGGGTTTCTTTTTTTTTATCCCAACCCATAATTAATCTACCGCTAACCCCTTATAGATCAATGGATTCATTTTTTTGGCACGGTCGTTGGTAATTAATCAATTGTACACGCCCAACCAAAATAAATTTGGTAAGTACAACCCTTAAATTTTGGAATCATGAAAAATGTAACAACACTCGTATTAGGATTATTCTTAGTTAGCTTTTCGTTGAAAGCTTCTAACAATATTTCCGCGGAGCACCTGCTTAATTATTATGACGGGAAATCTTACATCTTTGTAGAAGGTGGCGTAGAGTTTTCAATATTCCCCGATGGACAATTTGATTTTGTTTATGTTGGGAACCAAACGGGTGACCAATTAAATGTAAGCTTCTATACCCCAGGTGTG
>SMXJ01000116.1 GCA_004356305.1 Bacteroidota bacterium
AATATCATCCAATAAATTCCAAATATTCCCTACGTCCACAAAGAAAGCTCCCTTGAAATTCCCTAAAATTGTATAGCGATATTCAACATTAAAAGCAAGCTTAAAGTTTGCTTCGTTGAAGTCTAAAATACTCCCGCTACTACCAGGTCCCAGATCGTATGCTTGCCAACCTCTATTGTCATTAGAACCCCCGGCAAAATAACTACGGGTAAAAGGGATATTGCTGCTATTTCCATAGGGAATAGCAACTGCGCCGAAGGCGCGTATCGCAATTTTGGAGTTGTTTCCCAAATCCCAGTGTTTGATATAATTGGTTTCGAATTTTACATATTGAGAAAAGACTACCCCGAATAATTTAGATTTGCCATCTTCGGTTTGAGGTAGGTTTGCTACCGATGACAAAGCGGAAAGTAAATTTCCTGCGAATTCGATTTTCAAGCGAAATCGGGAGAACGAATTATCATAAATGTTTTCACGGCTATCATGAAGCCATGTGAAGTTGGTGGCAAAGATGAGGTTATCTTCGGTCAATCGTTGTTGACGCTGAGTAATGCTATTTACCTCATCAAATACATCCATAGATACATCCAGACCACTATCCGGTTGCAAAACCAAATCGATAAAATCATCAGTCTCCTCAGGAATGCCGAGTTCTTGTGTATCACCTTCAAAGTCGTAACCGGTTTCTATGGCTATTTCGTTGAGACGTTCATAAGATGTTGGGTATACGTTCCAGTAATTTTCTGTGTTGAGATTTCGAACATATTGAACATTTACAAGTTCAAAAGTATTCGTCCTAATGGTCTTGGGTTTCCACCTGTAACTAAAGACGCCATTGAAATTTTGTTTATCTAATCCTATATTATTCTGTGAATTCATTCCCATGCTCACGGTAGTGAACGGTGACATATATTTAGGAATAATTTTGTTCGTATTCGCAGGAAAAAGTATCGAAGGAAAGCTAAGTCGTACATCTACCCCAATCTCCGAAGTATTGAAAAAACTACTATCATTATCTGCATTATCTTTTGAAGAACCCACACTCCCGCGAGCCGAGATCTCAAAATTTTCCGCGCCTTTAAAAACATTTCTAATGAGAAAAGTACTACTAAAACCTATACCAAATTGTTGAATTGTCGAGGTATAGGTATCAAATTTGAAATCTAACGTATATTTTTTTTTCGGAGTCAATAAAATAGTGGAGATCAATCCTGTACCTGTAGTATCTCGCGGATCTTCCTGATAGCTTATATTTGGGTATCTAAAATTTTGCAATTCACTTAATTGGCGATAGGTCAAGGTACGATCTATGTCCTTGAAAATATCTCCCGGAGTGATCGAGATAGCATCCGTAATCGCTTTTGGGCGGTACTTCAATTTTTCGTATCCAAAGAGCTTGTACCCCTTATAATCAACCGAATCCGTTATCTTCTTCTCTCGATTACCATACGTATAATCGGTGTAAATTCTTACTTCATTGATCTTATGAATTTGAAATGGAACTGTTATCGAAGAATCTCCTTTAGAAATTTTTCGGTCGGGAATAATGTAATCAACATGTACTTTATGCCCCGTTCCATTGGTGTCTGCATCAAAACCTATATAATCCTGGTCAAAATAGTAAAGACCCGAATTTCGAAATAGAATAGTCAAACGGTCACGTTCGTTAACAAAATCACTTGTATTGTATTGTTTTCCGGAGATGATAAATGTGCTATTTTTCGACCGTTGATATAGCGAATCGACGATATAGGAGCTTATTTTTTCAGAAATAGAATCGATAAAATAGGGTTGGTTTCTTTTGATATTGTAAGTAATGGAACCTCTTTTTTCTCTAACGGAATCTTTTATAATAGTATACTTTCCCTCAACATTGAACCATCCTTGTGTGGCGTAGTACCGCTTTAACTGATCGATGGATTTTTGACTTCTTTTCTTGTCGATGATAACCGGTGCGCTCCCGGTTCTTTTTAACCAATCGTTAAAATTTGATTTGCTTCTTCCCAAACCATCCACTTGTTTTTTTGACCATAAATTGTTCAGTTTTTCTTCTCTATTGGGTTTGCGGTCTATCCATGCCTGATAAGTAGAATCCGGATCGGGTTCGGCAATATTGTAAACATGTAATCCCATTGGAATTCTCAAAATTGGGATCTTAGGATTAGGCTTTTGCGTAAGTAAATTGTAAAGGTCGCTGTCCTTCATTTTTTTTCCTTCAACGATAATGTTGTTCTCCTCGAGCAGGAGCTCATCATCTTTTAAATGCTTGACTGCATTACAAGAAATGAATAACATCGTTAATCCTAAAATTAATGATATTTTTGTGAGGGTTTGAGTCAAAGGGTCGATGTTTCTCAAATTCAAAAATACTATATTTTGATAAGCAAAAGCCAAATAAAATTAATAACAAGCCTGCAACAAAACAAGAACCGAAATAAAACCGGGCTTTTCGTTGCAGAAGGCCCTAAAATTATCAAAGACTTATTAAAAGCGGGACTGCAATTACATTCTTTGTTTTCTTCCACTTCATTTAATGCTTCAGGCGACATCCGGAGCGATGAGCTCTCAGGTTTTTCTGATAATATGATCCTTGTTTCTCAAATTAAACTTCAAAAAATAAGCGCTTTAAAGACGGCAAATACGATGCTAGCCGTGTTTCATATTCCGAAGAAAAAGGAAATTTCACAAAACGGATTGCAACTGGCGTTAGATGGAGTCCGGGATCCAGGGAATTTAGGTACGATCATTAGGTTGTGTGATTGGTTTGGAGTCACACACCTCATTTGTTCTCAGGACACGGTGGATTGCTACAATTCAAAAGTAGTTCAGGCTACCATGGGTTCTATCGCTCGTGTCACGATTTCATATGTGGACCTTGAGGCACATTTTCAGCATACGGATTTACCTATTTATGTCGCTGTTATGGATGGTGAAAGTATATATGAGGAAACACTACCGGAGGAAGCGATTTTAGTCATGGGGAACGAAGCCAATGGAATTTCTCCTAACTTAACATCTCTGATCCAGAAAAAAATAACCATCCCGAATTTCCGCAAAAAAGATACGGCCGAAAGTTTAAATGTCGCTACAGCTGTAGGAATCCTATTAAGTGAATTTAGACGAAACGGAAGTTAGTATGATAGAGTGCTACCGTTTATAATATTGTGAGTAAAATTTACAATTAAAAATTCAATTAACAATTTTGAATATTTATTCTAATCCACTCAAGTACTATTGAAAGGTAAAGTTGACAATAATACCTCGGGTCGCCAGGTCTTTAATGTTGGAAGTCCAGGGACTATTTGGGTCGTCATCGGGAACAAGCTCATTGCTGGATGCAAAAATTCCTCTGATAGATGGAGTGAATTTAAAATAAAACAGGTATAGATCAATACCAAAACCAAGCTCCAGGTAATTGGTCCCACTGGTCATTCTGAATTGCCCTTCATTATTGTCTTCAGGATTATTCTCATTACTGCTCAAGTTGAACGATTGCGACACACCGACAACAATAAACGGCTTGACATTATTCAGTCTTTTGGTGGAAAATTTGACCAATAACGGGACGTGAATATAGGTGGATTTCACATTTCTAAGCGCATCTCTGTCTTCTGTAAAATTTGGGAATATCAAGTTTCGCTGCGTAAAATACAGTCCCGGTTCCAGACGTAAATTGATGTATTTGCTAATGCGCATATCCCCTATAAGTCCAACGTTGAAACCACCCTGAGTATCTACCAGAATATCGGTATTGGCATCGGTATCTTGGTTTTTATATTCAAATTTGAAATCGTAACTGTTAAAACCTAGAAAATAGCCCCACGAGAGAAATCGATTGTCAAATGTTTCAAGATTTGCGAGTCTCTCTTTACTAAATAATTGTGCCTGTACACTTTGCACGAACAGTAAAAAACCCAACATAAAAATAAGTTTCTTCATAATTATTTGGTAGCGGTGTAAATGGTAGCTACACCAAAAGATTGCGGTTTATTTTCAACCTCTATAAACCCGATTTTCTTTAAAATATTGTTGAGTTTCTCCCCAAATGGAAAAACTGACGCGCTCTTGCCAAGATATGCATAGGCTACCCGGTCTTTCGAAAATAGTCTCCCTATAACAGGCAATATTCCCCTGATGTACATATAATATCCTTGCTTCCAGGGAAAATGAGTAGGAACCGAGGTTTCCAAGATCACGAAATGACCACCCGGTACCATAACTCTGTAAATTTCTGAAAGACCTTTCTCCAAATTCTCAAAATTTCGTATTCCGAAGGAAACCGTGATAGCCTCAAACGAATTATCGGGAAAATGCAGCGCTTCACTGTCCCCCTTTACAAATTCGAGCGTATCATTCAATTCCGAATTTGCTACTTTCTTCCTGGCGATCGATAGCATTCCTTCACTAAGGTCCAATCCTACGATTTTTTCAGCATCGGTCTTTTTAGCGAATTGAATGGCGAGATCTCCGGTACCTGTAGCAATATCGAGAATGGTTTTCGGCTTGTGTTCTGCTATGAGATTCAACACTTTTTTACGCCATTTCACATCGATACCTAAAGAAATTATGCGATTGAGACTATCATAGTTCCCGGAAATTGTATCAAACATTTTCTCAACCTGCTGTTTTTTCCCGGTATTCGAATCTTTATAAGGTGTGACTTTTTCCTCCATAGCCAATTAACTCCTGCCTTCCTTTGACAAGGGTGCAAAGCTAATTATTTTTAGATTAAATGTTGAGGTGTTGAGCAGTTTATAAGATTGAATTTAATGTAATTCTCACTTTCAAGGGTAAATTTAGCCATGCTTGTTGTTAATGGTCGTATTTATACAGTTTTAACCACTGCCCGATTTGAAGTTTTTTCAAATTTACTTACCTTTGTACAACTTATCGCTTACTTAAATATATGAAAATTATTATTGCCGGTGCCGGCGAAGTAGGATTTCATCTAGCAAAACTCCTTTCTTACGAGTCCCAGGATATCACACTTATTGATCCCAACAGAGAATCCCTTGCCTATGCGGATACACATCTGGATATTCGTGTGGTTCGTGGCGACGCCACATCAATTTCGGTATTGAAAGATTCTAAAGTAAATAGAACCGATTTAGTCGTTGCGGTCACTTCTACAGAAACTACTAATATTACAGTATGTGTATTGGCTAAACAATTGGGTGCTAAACGAACGATCGCCCGCATTAATAATGTAGAATTTATCAACAATAAAGACGAAGTAGGTTTTACCAAATTTGGGATTGACGAGCTAATTTCTCCTGAATCTCTGGCTTCTGCCGAAATTCAATTACTCCTCAACCACAGTGGTTTTAACCATACGTATGAATTTGAAGGCGGTGCTTTAACTATGATTGGTCTGGACCTTGCTCGTACGGCTGCTTTTGTTGGTAAAACCGTAAAAGAAGTGGGATTACAGTATCCCGATCTTAAATATGTACCTATTGCCATACAACGTTTTGGTACTCAGTATACCATAATACCAAGAGGGGATACAATGTTTAAAGAGGGCGATCAAGTTTATTTTACTACCATAGAAACCAGCGTAGAACTAATCCTTAAAATCGCAGGGAAAGTAAAGGAGGATATCAAAAATGTCATGATATTAGGCGGGAGCAGCATCGGTTATAAAACGGCCAAAGAGTTATGTAAAGGTAAATTCAAAGTAAAGTTGATTGAAAGTAACAAAGAAAAAGCCTTTGAAATAGCCGATGATATCCCAAATTGTTTGGTGATTCATGGGGATGGTAGAAATGTAGAACTGCTTCAAGAAGAATCTATACAAGATATGGATGCGTTTATTTCGGTTACAGGTAATAGCGAGACAAATATTATGTCCTGTTTAGTGGCGAAATCCAAAGGAGTAAAGAAAACCATCGCTTTGGTTGAGAATATGGATTATTTTCAGCTGTCACACTCCATAGGTATCGATACTTTAATTAATAAGAAATTACTGGCGGCCAATAACATATTCCGTCACGTACGTAAAGGTGATATTGTTGCCATGACAATGCTCAATAATATGAATGCCGAATTGTTGGAGTTCATCGTATCGTCTTCTTCCAAAGTGTGTGATAAAGTTATCCGTGACATCGATTTCCCACGTTCTGCTATTATAGGTGGTGTTATTCGTGATGGTGTTGGGATGATCGCTTTGGGAGATTTTGAAATAAAAAGCGGTGACAGAATTGTAGTATGTAGTCTTCCAAAATCCATTAAAAAGGTGGAGAAACTCTTTGTGTAATGGGATCGGTTTCCAGACTAAATTATAAGATCATTTTCCATCTCATGGGACTGTTGTTGTTGGTGAATGGTGGCTTTATGTTGATTGCTTCTATCTTCAGCTTTGTATATAAAGATGGAGTAGGGAAAGAAATGGTTTTAGCGGGATTGGTGACCTTGACCAGTGGCGGCGTTATTATGCTGCTCACCCGTAATCACAAAAAAGAATTGGACAAGCGCGACGGATACATAATTGTCACATTTGGTTGGATTTTTATGTCGTTTGCTGGGACGTTACCTTATATCTTCACAGGTGTTATTCCAAGTTTTACCAATGCTTTTTTTGAAACTATGAGCGGATACACCACTACTGGCGCCTCCATTTTAAACGATATAGAAAGTTTACCAGAGGGTGTCCTTTTATGGCGTAGTATCACACAATGGATAGGGGGTATGGGAATAATCGTGCTTGCGATCGCCATTTTACCATTATTGGGAATAGGAGGAATGCAACTGTTCGCTGCTGAAGCACCCGGCCCGGGAGGTGATAAATTACACCCTCGAATTACCGATACTGCCAAACGTTTATGGCTTATCTATGTTGGGTATACAATTGTCGAAACAATTATGTTACAAGTAGCCGGAATGAGCTTTTTCGATGCTATTAATCACTCTTTAACTACCTTGAGTACCGGAGGATTTTCTACTAAAAATGAAAATATTGCACATTGGAATGGACAACCTCTTATCCAATACATTATCATGATATTCATGTTTTTGGCGGGGACCAATTTTGTATTGAGCTATTTTGCGTTTAAAACCAAATTCGGTAAAATATTAAAAGATGAGGAATTTAAAACCTATACATTCATTATCATTGGACTGGCACTGACCGCTATACTTTTTATTTATTTTAAAGCCGATACTGCAACATCCGTAGTAAACCATCCAATGGTATTTGGAAAGTTTGAAAGCGCCGTTCGACATGGGTTGTTTCAAGTGTTGGCTGTTGTAACTACCACTGGTTTTGTCTCAGCCGATTTTACTGCCTGGACATCTTTTCTCACAATTTTATTCTTCGGAATGATGTTTTTAGGTGGATCCGCCGGATCTACAGCAGGAGGAATTAAAATAATGAGGCATATAATTATGATCAAGAACGGCTTGCTGGAGTTTAAACGAACCTTGCACCCAAGTGCAATATTACCCGCTCGCTATAATAAAAGGTCAGTGCAACAGCCCATTGTATTTAATATTCTGGGGTTTTTTATTCTTTATATGCTTACATTCATAATTGGTGTGCTGGTCTTTTCCGCACTAGGACTTGATTTTGAAACTGCTTTAGGAGGAGCTGCTTCTTCACTTGGAAACGTGGGACCGGCAATTGGTGATTTGGGTCCTGTTGACAATTATGGAGCGCTGCCTGCAGCGGCCAAGTGGTGGGCCACTTTATTAATGCTTGTCGGAAGATTAGAATTATTTACAGTATTGATCCTAATTACTCCCTTCTTCTGGAGAAATAGATAGGATCATTAGTCTAAGGAAGTGATCTCTATTTCTACCCGTCTGTCAAATTGATCCCCTCTACCTGTAGATTGTCGATATGCCATCCCAATATAGCGCATACGTTTTGTTTCGATTCCTTGTTTTGCTAAATAGTTGTGCAAGGCCTTAGCTCTGGCCTCGGAGAGATTTTCTTTTCCGGTTCTCACATTTTTTAGATCTTTCCCGGGCTGCATCGGGTCACCGCAACAGATATGGCCAATAAGTTTGAACTTCACATCAGGGTTTCGCTTTAGGAAATCCACCAATTCTTCAAGAGCTTCTATACTCTCGTCCATGATCACATCACGATCTGTATAGAACATAATTCCTTGAAGTGTAATTTTATCCCCTTTTTTGGGTTCCATTAACATTGCGATGGTCGCCTGGGGGACCTCGGGAATGGCTGGGGGTTCCATGATTTCACCCTCTAGCGGAACGTGGTCTGTTTTTAGATGAACCAATATATCGACTCTTCTGTTCTTCGCGGCATCACTACTTAATTCGCCATACCCTATGGTAGATATGATCGTGAATTCGCGAAGTTCTACTTTCACACTTTCGGCTCTATTTTGTGATAAATTGAGATTATATTCCTCGCCTCCAACGCTATTTGCATATCCCTTGATGTGTACATCCAGATCATTTTTATTACTGAATTTTTTGATGATATCCAGCAGTGCGTAATGCTCTGCAGTGAGTTGGTAAGCAGCGTTTTCAAAAAAAATTGAGAATTTCTGTACCTCAAATTGGGCGTTGATATTAACAATAAATAAGAAAAGTATAAAGGTAATCCGTTTCAATGGTACAGGATTTAGTACCCTAAAAATAAAGATTTTTCAACTTAAAATGAAGACAATCAAGAAATAACTATTCTAAAACTTCCTTTATTCGTCGCATAGCCTCGATGATATCTTTGTCCGAAGCAGCATAAGAAATTCGGATACAATTTGGATCACCAAATGCTTCGCCTGTAACGGTTGCAACTTTGGCCTCTTCCAATAAATAGATTGCAAAATCGCTCGCATTGTTAATGATCTTGCCTCGATATGTCTTTCCGAAATAATAGGAAATATCGGGGAAGACGTAAAAAGCTCCATCGGGCTCATTGACTTTGATACCCGGAATTTCTGCCAGTAACCCTAGTATCAAGCTTCTTCTTTCCTTAAACGCATCTACCATATACTGAATTCTGCTAGGCGGATTCTCCAAGGCAGCTATTGAGGCTCTTTGTGCAATACAGTTGGCACCGCTGGTAACCTGTCCTTGCATTTTATTGCAAGCTCTGGCGATATATTCCGGTGCTCCCATGTATCCGATTCGCCAACCCGTCATCGAGAAGGCTTTCGACACTCCATTCACAGTCACTGTACGATCGTACATATCTTCAAAAGCAGCCATGGAAACATGTCCGCCCACGTAATTGATATGTTCGTAGATCTCATCACTCACCACAATTATGTTTGGGTATTTCACCAATACATCGGCCAAAGCACGAAGTTCATCTTTTGAATAGACTGAACCACTTGGATTGCAAGGGGAACTGTAGATCATCATTTTTGTCTTAGGCGTGATAGCGGCCTCCAGGGCTTGAGGAGTAACTTTAAAATCATTATCAATTGTTGTAGAAATCTCAACAGGAATACCACCCGCCACTTTGCTAATATCGCTATAACTTACCCAATAAGGCGCAGGTAATAATACTTCATCACCTTCGTTTAACAATACCTGCGCAAGGTTTGCCAAAGATTGCTTTGCACCGGTGGAAACTACGATCTGTGAGGGGGTATAACTTAAATTATTGTCTCGTTTAAATTTGGTGATGATGGCTTGTTTTAGATCACCATATCCATCTACCGGTGTATACGAATGGTAGTTGTCCTTAATCGCCTGAATCGCTGCTTCTTTGACAAATTCAGGTACCGTAAAGTCTGGTTCTCCCAAACTTAAACCGATGATATCATTTCCTTGTTCTTTTAATTCGCGCGCTTTTGCCGCCATGGCTAAGGTGGCAGAGGTAGCCATGTTATTCACACGGTTGGAGAGTCTTGAGTTCATAGCATTTAAACAGAGAGAGCGGGCTTCATCCCCATTTGTTTAAGGTGTTTGAAATGGGCAATAAGTGCTTTACGGGTTGTTTTGTACTCTTTGTATGGTAAGTTAAATTCCTTCGTCGTTTTTCTTACTATTGCCGAAATTTTCGTGTAATGTATATGGCTGATATTAGGAAACATATGATGCTCCACTTGGTGATTTAATCCACCGGTAAACCAATTCGTGATCTTGTTCTTTGTCGAGAAGTTCACCGTAGTAAATAGTTGATGAATTGCCCATGTGTTCTCCATCGTTCCTGATGGATCCGGGAGTACCATATCTGCATCTTCTACCACATGCGCCAACTGAAATACCATACTTAAAATTATACCGGCTACGTAATGCATAATAAAAAACCCAATTAAGATTTTCCACCAGGCGATCTCAAAAAACAGCATAGGGATCAAGATCCAAATTCCGATATAAATCAGTTTGGTGATAATTAAAACACTCCATTGCTTCATAGGAGTAGGTAATTTCCCGTAGGACAATTTCTGAGCGAGATAGCGTTTGGTCTGCATAAAATCTGAAGTCACGACCCAATTAATAGTTAGCAAACCATAAAAGAAAATGCTGTAAATATGTTGAAACTTATGAAATCTATGCCATTTAGAGTGTTTGGAAAAACGAAGTATTCTACCCGCTTCCAAATCTTCGTCGTGCCCATGGATGTTTGTATAGGTATGATGCAGTACATTGTGTTGTACTTGCCAGTTGTATACATTCCCTGCGAGAATATACATACTGCCTCCCATCACTTTGTTGATCCACTTTTTTGAAGAATAAGCCCCATGATTGGCATCATGCATCACATTCATTCCAACACCCGCCATTCCTACACCCATCACTATGGTAAGTAGCAATAGAGCCCACCAAGGAAAATCAAGTGTTAAAAATAAAAAGTAAGGGCAAAGAAACAACGAAAACATAATGACGGTTTTTAAATGCAGTTTCCAATTTCCATTACGGGAAATGTTGTTGTCCTTAAAATAATTGTTTACACGTTGGTTGAGAGTCCTGAAAAACTTTGCAGAATCTACTTTTGAGAATTTTAACTTAGCTATGGTCACTGTCTTGTCTTTTTAATTGAGTTCCTGAAAACAGGAAAATGCAAAAATACACATCTTAAATGTAATAGAGAGATTGCTTTTCTTAAAATTTATATAAGATATCCTACTTTTGCCGTTAATAATTCCTTATGGATATCATATTAAAATACTTTCCAGACCTTTCTGACGAGCAATTAAGGCAGTTTGAGCTGCTATCTGTCCTCTATAAAGACTGGAATCTTAAGATCAATGTCGTATCTCGCAAAGACATCGATGAGCTCTATTTAAGACACGTATTGCATTCATTGGGAATCGCGAAGGTGCTATCTTTTCATCCGGGCTCAAAATTGCTGGATGCAGGCTCCGGAGGCGGGTTTCCGGGGATTCCTCTGGCAATTCTGTTTCCGGATACACATTTTCATTTGGTCGATAGTATCGGCAAAAAAATAAGGGTTGTTAAAGAAGTTTCCGTGGGTCTCGGACTTAATAATATTCAAGCCACCAATGCCCGCGTGGAAACCGATAAGGGTCAATACGACTTCATTATAAGTAGGGCGGTTGCACAAATGGAAACTTTTGTGCATTGGACCAGATACCACGTAACCAAAAAAAGCCTTCACGAATTAAAAAATGGCATCCTGTATTTAAAGGGAGGCGATTTGAGAGAAGAGCTTTCAAAATTTCCCAACGCCACGGTGTATCCGTTAGCCAATTATTTTGAAGAGGATTTTTTTGAAACCAAGTCTGTGGTGCATCTGCCATTGAAATTTAAATGAGTTAATCAATAATAAAAGACCTACATTTACGAAAATTTTTTTTAAAAAAGTATTGCTATGAAATATTTAAAAATCTTACTTCTTTTAGTACCGGTATTGACATTTGGACAAACCATTACTCTAAAAGGGTCACTTACAAATGGTAATTCAGGAACCGATATTTGGGAGTATATCGATGCGAACACTGGAAACGTATATGCCATAGTAGGAGGTAATGGAATGTCTGTTGTAGATGTTACAGACCCCACAACACCTGTACAAGTAGCACACCTCACTAATGTTCCCGGATTTGATGTTAAGGTATGGGATCATTACGCTTATTGTGGTACATCAGGTGGAGGTACCGGCAGAGTGGTTGATCTTAGCGACCCAACTAACCCACAAATTGTGGGGAGTTTTCCCTCTCCACATAATATCTTTATAGATGAAAGAGGATATATGTTTAATTCCTCTCCAGGAGTTAGAATATATGATTTAAATCCAGATCCTACATCTCCCTTGTTTTTAATACAGGTAGGAAGCGGAGGTCACGATGTTACCGTTAGAGGTAATTTAATGATCGATTGTCATGGAGGATCCGGGACAAATTTATATGATGTTACAGACCCGGCCGCACCTATATTACTTTCAAGTATAACAGATCCTACCATATCATATCATCATCAAGGAGATATTTCTACAGATGGTAACTACCTGTATATCTGTGATGAAGGAGCTAATCATCCTCAAGCCGATATTAGTGTTTGGAATATTTCGGATATTAATAATCCTTTTAGAGTTAGTGATGTAGCAGACCCAACCGCTATAGTGCATAATCTTTATGTAATAGGGGATTATGCGTATGCTTCTTATTATACCGCAGGATTTAAAGTATTTGATATTACAGATCCTTCGCAGTTAGTCTTGGCAGATGTGTATGATACTAATAATGCTACAGGTGAAAATTTTGGAGGTGCATTTGGTGTTTATCCATCACCGGTAACAGCAAATATCTACATAAATGACAATTCTGGGGTTTATATCTTTGGATTTAGCGAGTTGGGCGTTTTTGCAAAAGATGTTGGAGTTAATAACATAATTACACCCGTTAATGGGATTTTAACCAATGCAGAGGTCGTTGAGATTGGTATTCGTAATTTTGGTCTTGACGCACAATCCAATATTCCTTTAGAACTCAGGGTTGATGGAAATTTAGTGGCTGCTGAAACATTTACAGGGACCATTAACGCTGGCGATACAGCAACCTATCAATTTACACAAACTGTTGATTTATCAACATCCGGCCAAACCTATACTATTGAAGCCAAAACAATATTAGTTGGTGATGAGTTTACAAATAATGATGATTTTACAAAAGAAGTAACACATTTGTTGAATAATGATATTGGGGTTCTAGCTATAACATCCCCTGTATCAGGGTCTGGATTGGGAATTGAGACCATATCAATTACGATCAAAAATTTTGGTGCAAGTCCGCAATCGAATTTTGAAGTACAATATATTCTGGATGGAGGGTCACCCGTAGTTGAAACTTTTACAGGAACTATCAATTCTGAAGAAGAATTAAGTTATGACTTTTCTCAAACCGCAGATTTCTCAGCTTTAGGCACCTATAACCTTAGTGCCAAAACCTTGTTGGGTGGAGACGGTGACACTTCTAATGATGAAGTTTCAGTTGTAATTGAACATGTGATCTGTCAACCGAGTATGGATTGCTCCTTTGGCGATGGATTCCAATTATTTCAAATTGAAGAAATAAACAATCCATCGGGATGTGAAGGCTATGGAGACTTTACTCATCTTATAGCAAATTTATCACCAGGCAACACATATGATTTAACGATTACTACAGGATACGGAGATCAATTTGTAAGTGTTTGGATCGATTATAATGATGATTATGTATATACCGCAAATGAATTAGTCGTAGATAATTATGTGATTGCCCCAGGGCAAGGCTCCGGTACGTATACGGAAACAATGGATTTGGTAGTTCCGGCTAATGCTACTTTAGGTGAACACACAATGCGTGCTAAAACTAATTGGAATGCTCCGGTCCCACCGGATGCCTGTGAGGTAACTCAATATGGTGAAACAGAAGATTATACGGCAAACATCGGGGTTTTAGGTTTGGATGATTTATCCATAGCTCAAGCAGATTTAATTGTTATTGCCCTACCAAACAATAGGTTTAATATTTCATTAATTACAAGTTTTGATGGTAAAGCATCTGTGAGTGTCTTTAATATGTTAGGCCAACAATTATCTTTAAATAATATATTTAAAGAAGGTGATAGATATAATTTAGATCTGGATATGTCTGGTGTTTCCAGTGGTATTTACCTGATTAAAATGGGAAGTCAGGAATATAACATATTTAAAACTGCCAGGATTATTGTAAAATAGAGTTTTCAATGTGATCTCTTAAAATATACTTACTGCTGAATGTGTTTATATGAATTGAATAAATAATTTATTATAAACAAGATTCATGAATTTTATATCATTATTTAGTACTCTATCCTAAAAACGGATATCTATAATCTGTTGGAGTAACAAAGGTTTCTTTTATCATTCTTGGCGAAACCCAACGGTATAAATTCAACTTACTACCCGCCTTATCGTTCGTTCCACTGGCACGAGCTCCTCCAAACGGCTGCTGCCCCACTACAGCTCCAGTCGGTTTATCGTTGATGTAGAAATTTCCGGCAGCGTTTTCCAATATTCTCACTCCCTGTTCCAAGGCGTATCGATCTTCACTAAAAACCGCACCGGTTAAAGCATATTCACTGGTTTCATCAACCAGATGAAGTGTTTCTTCCCAGGCGTTGTCATCAAAAACATAAACGGTTAATACTGGGCCAAATAGTTCCGTACACATAGTAGTGTATTTCGGATCGTTCGTTTTTATAACCGTAGGTTCTATAAAGTAACCTTTGCTCTTGTCATACCCACCTCCCGCAATGATCTCCGCATCGCTATCGTTTTTGGCCTGGTCGATAAAACCTGCGAGCTTGTCGAACGAACCTTCGTGTATTACCGCGGTGATATAATTGCTCATATCTTCCGGCGAGCCTATCTTGAATGAAGCGATGTCTGCTTTTAGGTGTTTCTCGACGTCATTCCATATATTTTTGGAGATATAACAACGACTCGCGGCACTGCATTTTTGGCCTTGAAACTCAAAAGCTCCACGAATGATAGCCGTAGCCACCTGTTTTGGATCAGAAGTCTTGTG
>SMXJ01000117.1 GCA_004356305.1 Bacteroidota bacterium
AAGAATTTCACCTAGTATTTTGGAAATCTGCCCGTTATAATTCACGATGTATAGCTCGCCGGTGATATCTTGCCCAAAGGAGGACCAGCTCCCCCCAAACGTACCTAGATTGGTGAAATTATCACTTGGGTCTACAGTAGCGATGAGTCCGGTTCCAAAATCACCACAAAAATAATACCCGGCAATATCTGAATAAACAGAACCCCTGTAAACGTATCCGCCGGTGATGGAAAATCCGGTGGGGTGCGGGTATTCTGCGATCGGGAAGGTGAGTTCACTTGGATTTGGGCAGCCATTTGCATTAAATGGTAGCGATCCTTCGTAGCATCGCCAGCCGTAGTTGAGTCCGGCTTCGGTACCTCCGGCTTTATTGATTTCTTCTATGGCATTTTGGCCCACATCGGCAATCCAAAGATCTCCATTATCATTGTCAAAAGAGAATTTCCATGGGTTTCGCAATCCGTACGCCCATATTTCCTCGGCGTTGGGAGGGTCTCCAGCGAAGGGGTTATCTACTGGGATTCCATAATTGTTACCTCCTCCCGGGTTGTCCACATCAATACGCAACAATTTTCCGAGTAAGATCTCGGTGTTTTGTGCTCTGTTTCCAGGGTCACCACCACTACCGCCATCTCCTGCCGAAATATATAAGAAACCATCATCCGGTCCAAAATTAATACTACCACCATTATGATTTGAGAAGGGTTGATTGTAAGCAATGATGGGGAATTCTGAATTGGGATCGGCCACATCCGGATCTCCAGCGCTCACCGAAAATCTGGAAACCTCTGTGTCACCGCTGTTATCGGTATAATTCACATAAAAATATCCGTTAGCGGCGTAATTCGGATGAAATGCCAGACCTAATAATCCTTGTTCGCTACCGCCCGATACCAAACTGGAAATATCTAGAAAAGGTGTTGCGTTGGTGGTTCCGTCTGCGTTCAAGATTTTAATAAGTCCGCCTTGTTCGACTACAAACAGGCGGGCGTCACCCGCATTTTTAAGATCAACCGGAAAGGAAAAGCCGGTTGCAAAAGACTCAAGCGTAATATTCTGTGAAAATAATGTAGCGCCAAATAGCACTATAAACAGCGTGGAGAAATATTTTTTCATAATCCAAGATTTTTACTAATGTAATGAAAAGCCTTTAAAATAAAGGTTAAAGACGGCTCACAATTTTCTCACAGGCCTGATCTAACATTTGATAGACATTTTCAAAGCCATGATCTCCACCGTAATAAGGGTCGGGGACATCTACGTTTTCTCCCGGGAAAATTTCGTCCAAAATAAGCCGAACTTTTTGTTTTTCTGAATCGTTCTTGGCCATCCGGATAACATCGCGATAATTCGAATTATCCATAACAAAAATATAATCGTAGGTTTCAAAATCATAAGCTGAAAACTTCTTGCCTCGCTGATCGGTTATATCTAATCCATGCTTTTTTGCAATGTCAATACTCCGGGAATCGGGTAATTCACCAATATGCCATCCACCCGTACCGGCCGAATCCACCTGTACCTTATCCGGGTCAATTTTTGCTTTTAAGATCCCTTCAGCCAGAGGAGATCGACAAATATTACCGAGGCATACCATTAAGATTTTTATTTTCAACCTTTTGTTTTTTGCAATAATTCAGAAAAGATATAAAAAAATCCTGCAAGTCGCAGGATGATCTTATAAGGTCAATTTCTTGTTGAGGTCTTCGACGTACTTACGGAATTGTTTATCGGTACTCGATAGGTTGTCCACGGTTTTACAAGCATGTAATACGGTAGCATGATCTCGCTGTCCTATTTGTGATCCTATCGAAGCCAATGAAGCTTTGGTGAACTTCTTGGCAAAGAACATCGCCAATTGTCTCGCTTGAACGATATGACGCTTTCGGGTTTTCGACTGTAGTGTTTCCACATCCATCTGGAAATATTCACTCACTACCTTTTGAATGTAGTCTATAGAAACTTCACGCTTGGTATGTTTCACGTAATTATCTACGATCTTTTTGGCGAGATCGATGGTAATTTCACGTTTGTTAAAGGAAGAATGTGCGATCAAAGAAATGATAGCTCCTTCCAATTCACGAATATTCGTTTTGATGTTATTGGCCAAAAACTCTACAATATCTTCGGGCATTTCAACACCGTCTCTGTATAATTTGTTCTTTATAATGGCAACACGAGTATCGTAATCCGGATGATTTAACTCGGCAGAGAGTCCCCATTTAAAACGGGATAGCAAACGCTGCTCAATATCTATCATGTCTACCGGTGCTTTATCGCTGGTCAAGATAACCTGCTTTCCATTTTGATGGAGATGATTGAATATGTGGAAGAATACATCTTGCGTACCTGCTTTTCCCGAAAGTAATTGAATATCATCCACGATCAACACATCTATGATCTGGTAAAAATGAATAAAATCGTTGCGATTGTTCTTTTTTACACTTTCGATATATTGTTGTGTAAATTTTTCCGCCGAAATATAAAGAACCGTTTTTTCGGGATATTTTTCTTTGATGTCAACACCAATGGCGTGGGCCAAATGCGTCTTTCCTAAACCAACGGCGCCGAAGATCAATAATGGATTGAAAGATGTTCCACCCGGTTTGTTGGCCACTGCCAGTCCGGCTGAACGTGCGAGTCTATTGGAATCACCTTCCAGAAAATTATCAAAACTATAACTCGGATTGAGTTGAGATTCTATTTTTACATTGCGAATACCGGGGATCACAAATGGATTTTTAAGCTCCGGGCTCATGTTCTTTACAGGAACGTCCACTTCTTGAGATTTCAACTGACTTCTGTTTGCACTTGGTATCTTTTCGGTAAAAGGTTGTTTGTTACCGTATGTATTTTCCATTCTAATTATGTACACCAATTTTGCCGTATCACCTAATTCTTTGGTCAGGGCAACTTTCAATAATTTAACGTAGTGTTCTTCCAACCACTCATAAAAAAACTTACTCGGGACTTGAATGCTCAGTGCGTTATCGGCTAACTTGGCTGCTTTAATAGGTTCGAACCAAGTTTTGTACGCCTGTGTTGAGATATTATCTTCAATGAAAGACAAACAATTGCTCCAAACCGATTCGGCAGTTTTAGTCATAGTGATAGTTAGAAGTTTTGTTAGTTAAATTACAGTGTTAAAAAAGAGAGAATATAGATGTTCTCTAACGATTCCTTAACAATGCAAATATGTGAACAAATAAATGAAAAAAAAAATGGATAGGGTATTGATTTTCTAGTTTTTTTTTCGCATACTGCAATTGTTCCGAACTTATTAAAAAGTTCCCCTTTTTTATCCCATTAATTTGTGAAAAAAAATACTATCAAATTCAGAGTTCGTTATAGCGAAACAGATCAAATGGGTGTGGTTTATTACGGAAATTACGCACAATATTTAGAACAAGGAAGAACCGAATGGCTGCGTGAACTGGGCTTTTCTTACAAATGGATGGAAGAAAATAACATCGTACTTCCCGTTACAAATTTGAATATCGATTTTAAACTTCCGGCACGATATGACGACATAATTTCCGTTACGACTACCTTAAAGAATCTTCCTACATTTAAAATTGAGTTCGATTATCAAATTCACAATGAAAAGGATGATCTTTTAGTAACTGCCTCAACTACATTGGTTTTCATTGATGCAACGACGAATAAATTGTCAAGAGCACCGGATTATCTCCTGAAGAAACTCTCCTGATTCCTAAAAGTAAATCCATAATTTCGACCTTGTATTTTTCTGATTTCTCTATTGATGATTTTAGGTTTGATCTTGGAATTACCAATTTCTTAATGCTATAATTTTTTAATGTTCACCTTATAGATATTCTCAAAAACTTGATAAATTCTTTCCGAATTATTTTTTCGTATTGAAATAGTTATCTCACAATCCATTTCCATTTTTTGATGTTTTATGGTTAGATCTTCATCCTTTATAATGCGCATTACAGTATTCATTTCCGGATAATCAAACCTCAAAAGAAAATCATCATCTATGGTTCTTTCTACAATCATAGATGCTTCCAAAGCAAATTGAGCAGCAGTTTTATAGGCTTGTATCAAACCTCCCACTCCCAATTTTGTTCCGCCAAAGTAGCGCACTACCACCACCAATATACGGGTTACATCAAAGGATTGTAGTTGACCGTAAATGGGCATACCTGCACTGTTAGAGGGCTCTCCGTCATCATTAGCGCGGTATTTTTCGTATTGTTCGCCAAGTTGCCAGGCATAGCACCAATGGCGTGCGTTGTGGTGTTGTTTTTTTAGCTGTCTTAAGTGTTCCTTGATTTCTTCTTCGGAAGTGACCGGAAAGGCATACCCGATGAATTTGCTGCCACGGTCCTTGAATAGAACTTCCGGGGACGGCTTCGCAATGGTCTTAAAGGTATCTTTTTGAACAGTCATTATATTCCGGCTAAGGCGACAAAAAATATGCTTAGAATGGCAAGGATGATTCCCAACCAATTCTTAGGAAGCAGTTTTTCTTTGAATATCAGTATCCCTGCAAAGGTTGAGATCAACACCACACCAACATTATTCACCGTAAAGATCCCGGAGCTTTCCAGGATTCCACTACGGAGCGCCTTTACTAAAAAATAGATCGAAAAATAATTAGGAACCCCCAAAAGAATTCCTCCTAGTATATTTTTCAACTGAAATCTGAATTTCCCATTGATTATCTGAAATACCAATACCGTTATCCCTACACCGGCAGCACTGGCGAAAATTGTCGCTGAAAATAAAGGCACATCGTTTTCGGCAACAAAAGATTCTTCAAGAAATTTAATACTTGTATCGATGATCCCGCTTCCTAAAAATACCAATAAGGGTAGGACCATATTATTCTTTGGTGCCGCAAGTCCTTTTGGCGTCTTCACCGATGCGAGATAAACGGCCACCAGGGCGAGTACGATCCCTAATCCATTAAAAATACCCAGCTGCTCCTTGTAATAGAGCAAACTAAAGACGATAGGAATGACCAAGCTCATTTTGGTAGCGACAGATACAACGGATAATCCACTACGCTGTGTAGTCAAAGCCATTAAGTTAAAAACAATTATGAACAATACTCCCAACCCCAAAGTGTAGTAAAACCACGAGAATTTCGGGATCTCTGAAGCGATGATAATACCGTCGAAGGCGATCAAGCCGCTAAGACAGGCAACTATATAATTGACGACTATTGCGTGAAGGGTATTGACCTTATATCGGCTGAAAAGCTTAAAGATCACAAAGATCATCGTGGCCGACAATATGCTGAACAGCAAATAGATCAAAGGCTTGGGTTTTTATAGTGTTGTAAAATGTCGGTGGCGATTTTTTCTTCTGAAACTAATGTGCCTGTAAATTTTGGTGCTTTTACACCTGCATCAAAGGTAGTATTTCCGATAAAAACAAAAGCCTCATCCCAATAAGATGTCTCGATAAAAGTCCGTAACATTTGTGCACCACCTTCCACGATCATACTTTGAATAGCATGCCTGTACGCAATTTCACAAATTTGCTGCGCCACTTTTTCTGAAAAATCTATGGGTTCAAAAATCAGATCAGTTTCATTGTCCGAATTCTTTTCGGTAATAAATATGGTTTTCATCTTACCATCATAGACTGCAGCATCCTTGGGTATTCTTAAATTCCTATCCAGGATTATGCGAGTAGGGGAGCTGCCTTTCCAATATCGAGTTGTCAAGCTCGGATTATCAGCAATTACGGTATTGGTGCCTACTAAAATAGCTTGCTCCCCGGCCCGCATTTTATGAACGATCTGCCGGGAATGGGGTGACGTGATCCAAACAGGACCTTGTTGTTCGCGTTCCAGGGGTGCGATAAAACCGTCCTCCGTTTGTGCCCATTTCAAGAAAATATAAGGACGTTTTTTGAGATGAAATGTAAAAAATCGTTTGTTGAGATCGTCACATTCTTTTTGGCTTACTCCTGTCGTAACATCACAGCCCGCATCCTTTAATCTTTGAACCCCTTGTCCGGAAACTTCCGGATTAGGGTCGATACTCCCAATTATGACTTTCTTTATGCTCCTATCGATGATCAAATCAGCGCAGGGAGGAGTTTTACCAAAATGGTTACACGGCTCCAAACTAACATAGACGGTAGCTTTCTTGAGCAGCGAAACATCGCTTACTCCTTCAATCGCATTTACTTCTGCGTGGGCCTGACCTGCTTTGTGATGCCAGCCTTCACCGATAATTTTATCGTCGTGAACGATCACACATCCTACCAGTGGATTAGGGTAAGTGGTACCCAGTCCATTTTTGGCCAATTGGATGCAGCGATGCATGTATTTTTCGTGTATATTCACTTCGTTCAATTACAAAAATTTGATTATTTATTTTTGTGGAAGGAAAGATCGGTTTTTAATTTTCGTTTCACATTTCAAAAATACGATGAAAACCTAAGATGACCGAACCCATTATCCGTCCGATTAAAAAAAAGGACAATAAACAAATTGCCCTGGTAATTCGCGCTGTGTTATTCGAATTGGGAGTACCCAGGGTTGGAACCGTATATGAAGATGCAGGTTTGGAACGTATGTTCGAGACCTTTCAGGTGGAACGGGCCCGATATTTTGTGGTTGCCGAAAATGATAAGATCGTAGGTGGGGGAGGTATAGCTCATTTGGAAAATTATGATGACAACGTGTGTGAGCTTCAAAAGATGTACTTTCTTCCCGTAGCCAGAAGAAGAGGAATTGGAACTTCAATGATCGATCAATGCTTGCAGACCGCGAGGGAATTCGGCTATGAACGGTGTTATTTGGAGACTATGCCTTATATGAAAGCCGCTCAAAATTTATATCGCAAATATGGGTTCGAATCACTCCAGGGATCCATGGGTGATACGGGTCATTTTGCATGTGGGGTGTACATGATTAAAGACTTGTAAATTTGACATTAAAAGAATTAAAAAGCACCTTTATAACGCAACTTTCCGAAGTTTATCCTTCGCAAGAAGTGGAATCTATCTTTACGGTTCTTTCTGAATATTTTCTGAATTACACCCGGCTTGAGACCGTTTTGAAAGCAGACGAATCTCTTTCCAAAGAAATTATCAAACACTTTGAAAATGCTATCTCCCGATTGAAAAGGCAGGAACCAGTTCAATACATCTGTGGCAAAACCGAATTTTATTCACTACCCTTTAAAGTCGATAAACACACCCTAATTCCCAGACCTGAAACTGAAGGACTTGTGCAATGGATCATTGATGACGAAAACAAGAAACAAACAAAATCAAAGACACTTCTGGATATTGGAACCGGCTCGGGCTGTATCGCCATCTCACTTGCTAAAAATCTCAAAGACATCGATGTATCAGCATTAGATTTCTCTCCGGAGGCATTGAAAACAGCACATAAAAATTCTGTGTTAAATAGTGTGAAGGTGACTTTTTTTGAATTGGATCTTATGGATGAACAAACACTTCCACAGCGATACGATATTATGGTTTCCAATCCCCCTTATGTTAGAGAACTTGAAAAATCGGACATGCGATCCAATGTATTGGAGTATGAACCAAAGTCGGCTTTATTTGTAACGGATAAGGACCCTTTCCTTTTTTATCGAAGGATCGCCCGACTCGCGAACCTGTATTTGACCGATAACGGCCGGGTGTACTTCGAGATTAATGAGTATCTTAGTGATGAACTAAAGGCGCTTCTGCTAACCGAAAGATTTACAGACATTGAAGTTCGTAAAGATATATTTGGAAAAGACCGAATGATAAAATGCTCAGTGCATGAATAACCTCAACAAAATATGCGTTTTCTGCGGTAGTAGCGATGGCAATGACCAAGAGATTACTCAAGCTGCCCAACACTTAGGGCGTCTTTTTACTGAAAAAAATATTACGTTGGTCTATGGCGCCGCAAAGATAGGGGTGATGGGGACCATCGCACGAACTATGTTGGAGGACAGAGGCGATGTTATTGGGATAATTCCGCAATTTTTAAAAAAAAAGGAAGTTGTTCATCTGGGACTTACACAGCTTATCACAACTCGGAATATGCACGAACGCAAGCTCAAAATGCAAGAAATAAGCGATGGTTTTATTGCCTTGCCGGGTGGATTTGGGACCCTGGAAGAATTATTTGAGATCATAACCTGGTTGCAATTAGGACTGCATACAAAACCCATCGGTTTGTTGAATGTGAATGGTTTTTATGATGATCTGCTAAAACTCTTCGAGACTATGGTTCGTAATGGTTTTGTGAAGATGGAAAATTTCGAGTTATTACTGGTGGATACTTCGGCAGATAACTTACTTCAGAAAATGGAGGAATTCAAATCGCCACAAATCCCCAAATGGCTTAAGCCTGAAAGGGCCTGACAAGTAAGTTATGAACTATACACTTATTTTTTTTAACATTTTATGTGGTTAATTTATTTATCGGTTAAATTGAGACCGATTAACCTTTAAATTAAAAGTATGAAATCTTCAAAAAAGTATTTTGCCGAAGGTCTTGGAACCTTTGCATTGGTGCTAATAGGGTATGCAGCGGCTACGGTTTCCGGGATTTCGAAAGCAAGACCATCCGGGTGGGGAATTGTGCTATAGTTAGGCTAAATCGAAACGGTCGAGGTTCATTACCTTTGACCAAGCGGCCACAAAATCTTGTACGAACTGCTCTTGAGAATCCTCACATGCGTAAACTTCAGCGAGAGCACGTAGCTCTGAGTTTGATCCGAAGATGAGATCAGCTCGGGTTCCTGTCCACTTGAGATCACCAGTTGTACGATCACGACCCTCAAAGACGCGTTCGTCTTCCGAAGTCGCCTTCCAAGTCGTCCCAAAATCAAGTAGGTTAACGAAGAAGTCATTGGTAAGCGCTTCCGAATTATTGGTAAAGACACCGTGATTTGACTTATCGAAATTGGTATTAAGAACACGCATACCGCCAAGCAAAACTGTCATCTCAGGTGCAGAAAGTGTTAAAAGTTG
>SMXJ01000118.1 GCA_004356305.1 Bacteroidota bacterium
CCAGGCAACAAATTAAAACTACTAGGATTAGTGGCATTAAACCGTTGTGTCCAATTGTTCGAATTGGAAAATCGAAAGAAATATGAAATATTGAATTAACTAACGCCCAGGATCAGCTGTGGCGCACAGCGCCGTTAGTTGTACGCTGTTATTAGTCGTCTCCAATGAAATTGTGGCATCAAATTCTGAAGAAACGGCATTAATGCATCAAGCTTATGGGGCTTTATATTTTACTGCGTATATCATGGAGACATTCCCGAAGAAAAGGACTGTACCACCATATTCTTCCCAGCCAATGTTGTTCTTATCGCTATGATCGATAGTGACGGTCAACTTCAACGATACACTCTCCAATAAATAATTTCTCTGCGATTTATTGTGATATTAATCGCAAGGTTCGTTTGTATATTAGAAAAAACTTTAGGAAACAGCATCGGTTTTTAATTATAATAGTTCAAGTAGTTATTTCTAGCCCCTAAATTTATCAATAAGTCGTCTGGTAGAAATGTTTAAGGTGTCAATTCCATCTTCATTTTCAATGGCCGCAAGTGTTCCCTTAGCCAACTTTTTACCCAGTTCCACACCCCATTGATCGTAACTGAATATATTCCAGACAACACCCTGCACGAACAATTTGTGCTCATACATGGCGATCAGGCTTCCTAATGAATTAGGTGTTAGCTTTTTGATCAAAATAGTATTGGTGGGTTTATTCCCTTCGAAGACTTTAAAGTTATTTTCTGTTTCACTGCCATAGGTGCCTTGTAGCAGTGCCTCTGTTTGAGCAAAGCAATTGGCTAAAAGTTTATTATGATGATCCTCGTTTCCATGGAGGGAATTGGTGAAGGCTATAAAATCGGTGGGGATCAACTTAGTGCCTTGATGTATCAGTTGAAAAAATGCGTGCTGTGCGTTGGTCCCGGTACTACCCCATACAATGGATCCGGTTTGGTAATCAACAGGATCGCCGTTCCTATCGGTACTTTTTCCATTGCTCTCCATGATCCCCTGTTGAAGATAAGGAACCAACTTGCTCAAATATTGCGAATAAGGTACTACACATTCGCTCTCCGAATTGAAGAAATTATTATACCATACGGATAATAACGCAAGAACGACGGCTATGTTTTCATCAAAATTCGCTGTACGGAAATGCACGTCCATCTCATGAGCCCCTTTCAGTAAATTTTCAAAGTTGTCATATCCAACAGCACATGCAATTGAAAGTCCTGCGGCACTCCACAATGAAAACCTTCCACTTACCCAATCCCATATTGGAAACACATTTTGAGAAGAGATCCCAAATTTTGCTATTGCTTCGAGGTTCGATGAGACGGCGACAAAATGCTTTTCTATGGCCTCTTCTCCGGCTTGTTCCAAAAACCATTTGCGCACAGTTTGCGCATTTGTCAAGGTTTCCTGGGTTGTAAAGGTCTTGGATACTATGATGAACAAAGTGGTTTCGGGATCCAGATCCTTGATGGTTTCCATCACATGATCGCCATCCACATTCGATATGAAACGAAGGTCGAGATGATTCTTATAATATTGAAGCGCGTCGCAAACCATGTTAGGCCCCAGATCACTGCCGCCAATTCCTATATTCACAATACTTTTAATAGACTTCCCTGTATAGCCTTTCCAATTTCCACCGATGACCTCTTCGGTAAATCCCTTTATTTTCTGCAGTGTTTCCGCCACTTCCGGTTTCATTGCACCAAAATCTCTCAAGGCAGTATGTCCCACGACCCGATCTTCGGTTTCGTTAATTTTTTCTTCGGAAAACTGGGCGTCAATAGCGCTCTTAAGTTGGACTTCTTCGGCTAATTGAAACAAAAGCCTCATTGTTTCATCATTCACCCGATTCTTAGAGTAATCCAGATAAAAATCCTGCCAATCTATGTGCATACGACCGGCTCGTGACGGATCATTAGAAAACAGATCCTGCATTTTTGTATTCTTAATCGAGTCAAAGTGCTTGGCCAACTTATGCCAGGCCGCTGTATTAGTAGGATTTATCTTTGGAAAACTCATAGAATGTACAATATACAATTTTGTATAAATGAATCATTGAATCAATTAGATATTCTGAAAAGGATACAGACTATGTACTTTGGCCATCGGCCTCAAGGCTTTGCTTTCGCTCCCAGCCTGTGTTTTCGGTAATATTCGATCAAGCCATCGATGGGTCTGCGTATCACATTCCCTAATTCTAAATGATAGGGCATCATGGCGTCGCGGATCATTTCTTCTGAAAAGTGAGCGATGGATCCAATAAAGTGAATAGGCACATTCTGTGCTTCTTTGTAACACAAAACGCGATTTTCAATAAACTTGGTCATTCCTTCACTAATCAATTTCCAAAAATATCCACTCACCTCTTCCGAAGTAAAAATAAACTCGGCGAAAGAAGCCAAATATGTATTAGGGTTCGCTTTCTGATAGACATTAATCTTGATCACATCCGGATCCAAATTGAATCGCTGCTCGAATTGTTTTGCCAATTTTTGAGGCATTTTTTTGTAGTAATAATCGCGTATCAAGCGTTTTCCGAAGTAATTACCACTGGCTTCATCCATCAATACATATCCCAGTGAAGGTACGTTTGCATGAATTTTATTTCCGTCAAAATAGCAGCTATTCGAGCCGGTTCCCAAAATACAAACGATCCCCGGTTCCGTAGTTGCAGCATAAACAGCCGCCAGTAAGTCCTCGTTGACCGATACTTCAGCATTTGGAAAAAATCGATCTAAAACTCCTTGCAATACTTTCTGAGGGGTCTCGGTCCCACAACCGGCACCATAGAAATCGACTACCTGAACTGTTTCGCTTATTTTATTTAAATCATCGTTATCTTTTAGACGAGCGATCAGATCGTCCTCCGAAATTACGGCGGGATTGATCCCAAGAGTACGGGTTTTTAAAACGATCTTCCCTTCTGAATTCAAAAGAATCCAGTCGCATTTTGTAGAACCACCATCCGCAATTAATGTCATAATTTATATTAAATACTCGCAACGTGAGCGGCGAGGTCAATTAATTTCGCAGAGTACCCATATTCGTTGTCATACCAGGCCACTAATTTAAAAAAATTGTCGTTAAGTGCGATACCGGCTCCTGCATCAAAATTACAGGTATTTGCATTGCTCACAAAGTCTTGAGATACCACCGCATCCTCCACATAATCGATGATCCCTCTATAGGCCCCGGCAGCTGCATTTTTAAATAATAGCTTCACTTCTTCATAGGTCGCAGATTTTACGGTGCGAATCGTTAAGTCAACCACTGACACATCTGTTGTTGGGACACGAAAAGCCATCCCGGTTAATTTTCCTTTTAGCTCGGGGATCACTTTCGTCACCGCAACTGCGGCTCCGGTGGTAGTTGGAATGATATTCGACAAACCACTTCTGCCCAATCGATAATTCTTTTTCGAAGGACTGTCCACCGTAAATTGTGAAGCCGTATTTGCATGTATGGTGGTCATCAATCCTTCTACAATACCCAGGTTGTCATGGATCAATTTTGCCATGGGCGCTAAGCAATTGGTCGTACACGAGGCGTTAGACACAATCGTGTCCTCGGGTTTTACATCGTTGTGGTTCACTCCCATCACGAACATTGGAGCATCTTTGGAAGGCGCCGAGATCACTACCTTTTTCGCTCCTGCTTTTAGGTGAGCTGCAGCAGTATCTTTTGTCGTGAAAATACCCGTACAATCGATAATAACTTCGGCTCCTGCTTCATTCCACTTTAGATCTTCAGGGTTTCTTTCGGCGGTAACACGAATGGTCTTACCATTTACCACCAGATGACCGTCCTTTGTTTCTACCGTTCCATTGAATTTCCCATGTACCGAGTCATATTTCAGCAAATAGGCCAATTGATCCACATCCAACAGATCATTGACCGCTACCACCTCAACTTTGTTATTTTGCATCGCAATTCTAAAAGCGATCCTTCCTATTCGGCCGAAACCGTTTATTCCAATCTTTGTCATAATTTATTCTGAATCTATATAGACGTAATGTCGGCCACTCGTATCAGGTCCAAGTCTATTTTGTTTTCTAATTTAATCGCTTCTGAAAAGGGGACGGAAACAATTTTGTTATGTGACTTACCGATCATTATATCTCGTTCGCCGTTAAGCAAAGCATCTACAGCCGTTACTCCCATTCTACTTGCCAAAACCCTGTCGGCACAACTCGGACTTCCACCACGCTGAATATGACCTAAAACAGTCACTTTTACTTCATATTTGTCCATATTCTCCCGAATATAATCTGCCAATTCGATAATGTTCTTTCCAATTTGGTCTCCCTCTGATACCACCACGATACTTGAGGTTTTTCCCGACTTTTCACTTCGTTTAAGCGAAGCTATCAAGCGGTCTTTTCCCATATCTTGTTCAGGGATCAAAATTTCTTCTGCCCCGGCGCCAATTCCTGCATTTAAGGCAATATTTCCGGCATCCCGGCCCATTACTTCCACTAAAAAAAGACGATTATGAGAATTTGCCGTATCACGAATTTTATCAATGGCTTCAATTACAGTATTTAAAGCAGTATCGTACCCTATGGTAATATCGGTCCCATTAATGTCATTGTCTATTGTTCCGGGAATACCCACGATAGGAAAATCAAATTCGTCATTGAATACCTTCGCACCTCGAAACGTCCCATCACCACCTATAACCACAATTGCATCTATTCCGGTTTTCTTCAAATTATCGTACGCTTTTTGGCGACCCGCCTTGGTCCTGAATTCATCGGATCTGGCCGATTTTAAAAACGTCCCTCCCCGGTTGATGATATTTTTGACCGAACGCGGACCCAATTCCTTAAAATCACCGTCTATCAATCCTTGTAGTCCTCTAAAAACTCCTGAACATTCCAGCTTATGGAAAGCGCAACATCTCACAACCGCTCGAATAGCGGCATTCATTCCGGGGGCATCTCCCCCGCTAGTTAAAACTGCTATTTTATTAATGTTCTTACTCATCGATGTAAAATTATGTCAATAAATTAACATAACAAACCATAAATCAATCGATAACGTTTTCGATTCGTTAAATTCATCAAAAAGAGTGGAATTAGGGCTTAAAAGTTCGGATTTCCCCTTTTTTACCATAGAAAGAGCAAAAGAATGATAGTGGTCGATGTTACTTAATTAACTCCAATAAGACGACATCATACTCCGAAGAAAAAGTAACGCTCCCCTTTTTTACCATAAATTCCTTACCGCTGTAAGCGTCTTTTAGTTTTGTTCCATCTTCAAAGACGGTCGTTACCAGGATGGTTTTATGGGCTTTGGGAACATCCAGCGCTACTACCACTTTATCTTCATAATTTCCTTTGGAGTACCTTCTGGAAAAGGTATAGGGGTTCTCAGTAATCATATTGTGTATACCGGCACCAATGGCCATATGATCGTTTCTGAATTGACCCAGTTTTTGCCAATGTTTCAATAATTTTTCGATCTGTGGATCGCTGTTGATCTCGTCCCAATTCATCACCGAACGAAGGGTGGCGTCTCCATTGGTGCCTTTGATGAGCAGGGAACGTCCAACCTCATCACCATAGTAGATTTGCGAGGCACCCGGTGCCAGTAATAATCGTATGGCCGATTCATAAGTCTTCTCTCGCGTTTTGTCAAACGGTTCGCCATCATCATGCGATGAGATGTAATTCAAGGTCCCGAAGCCATTCATTTCGGTATTTAATATTTCAGAATAACTCCTAAAAACATCTTCAAGGTTCTTCTCACTCGTGGAACGGAGATCGAAATTGATCAATGCATCAAAGCTCTTTCCAAAAAAATCTACTTTCTTATCACCAAAATCGTACACTTGGCCGTCCTTAATAGTATAAGAATATATTTCACCTACCATATAAAAAGGAGTATCATCCAGCGCCAGTGCCGGATTCGCTTCTTTCCAGGCTCTAAAAGCATAATCACACTCGGTTCGGAATTCTTCCCAAACATATTCTTCGGTATGTTTTACCGTGTCCACCCTGTACCCATCAATTCCATAATCCAAAATATAGTCTGTCAACCATTTCATTATATAAAATCGAGGAGCCCGCGGATGGCCTGTACGTGTAAAAAATGCATCGAGTTCGGCTACTTCTTGCTCATATCGTTCTTCAGCCTTCCATTTCTCCACCAATTGTGGTGGTAAATTCACTTCATCATTACTTTCAGTGAGGATATCGGGTAAATTTTCAACCAGAGTGCAGGCAGTTGTGTTTTCGTAGTTGGTGAATTCACATTTCGGAGAGGTCCGCACCCAATTCAATGGCCAGACCGGGTCTTGATCAGTAACCGGTCCGGTATGATTGATGACAGCGTCAAGCAGGATCCTTATACCATTTTCATGCGCAACAGTCACTAATTCCCGAAGGTCATCACTCGTCCCGAAATTGGGATCCATAGCCGTCCAGTCTTTGGTCCAATATCCGTGGTACCCATAGGTATAGCCGGTACCTTCATCGGTTCCGTCATGAATTTGCTCTACTACCGGTGTCATCCAAATGGCATTGACTCCCAGCTCCGTAAAATATCCTTCTTCGATCTTTTGTGTCACCCCTTTGATGTCTCCACCTTCAAAACCACGTAAAACAGCGGTCTCGTTTTTTCTATCAAAATTTAGATCGTTAGAAACATCACCATTATTAAAACGATCTGTCAACAAAAAATAGATATTGGCGCCTTCCCAGGTAAAATTAGATGAAACAAGTGGTATTTCCGGTACTTCTAAATCTGATATCGCGCCCCTTTTTTCGTCAACACAGCCTGTTTGAATTAAACCAATTGCAAATAGCACTAAATATGTTAATCGTATCATCTGTTAATATATCGGTTTAAATTTCAGATCACTATTCAGCATGCACCGTTACAGGCTCATTATTGACGATGATCTTAAGTGATTCTCCACTATCGAGGCAAAACAAGTTGCCGTCCCTGGAAACCGAAACTTTCAATAATCTTCCTCTAAAACTGACTTTAAAAGTATAATTATCCCACTGTTTCGGAATCCGTGGTTCGAAATTCAGTAATCCATCACGAAGCCTCATGCCTCCAAACCCTTCGACGATGCTCATCCAGGTCCCTGCCATACTTGTAATATGACAGCCTTCCTCCACCTCTTTGTTGTAATCATCCAGGTCCAGGCGAGAGGTCTGTAAGTAGAATTCATACGCTTGTTCCATTCTATTCAACTTAGCGGCCAGGATGCTGTGAACACAAGGAGAAAGTGAAGACTCATGTACGGTAAAAGACTCATAATAGTCGAAATGCTTTTCCAATTGTTCCGTGCTGAAATGATCTTCAAAAAAGTAAAATCCCTGTAAGATATCCGCTTGTTTAATATATGGCGAACGAAGAATACGATCCCAGGACCATTTTTTGTTAATAGGACGTTGTGATTTATCCAAATCAGCAACAGGCACCAAATCTTTGTCCAGAAAACCATCTTGCTGAAGATACACACCATTTTCCTCGCTATACGGTAAATACATCTTGTTCGCTACTTGAGTCCACCCGGAGATCTCTTCCCGGGAGAGACTTGTGGTTTCCATAATACGTTGGTAATCCCTTTCAAAATTGGTCTCAACTTTTTCAATTTGACCGGTGGCATATTCAAGACACCACTTCGCAATATAATTGGTATGCCAATTGTTGTTGACATTATTTTCATATTCATTAGGCCCTGTTACACCTAAGATCATGTATAAATCTTTAGCTTTGTTGTAGGTAACACGCTGGTGCCAAAATCGAGCAATTCCTATCAAAACCTCTAGCCCCATTTCCGGAATGTAACTAACATCATTGGTATAACGCGTATAGTTGAAAATGGCAAAAGCGATCGCTCCGTTTCTATGGATCTCCTCAAAGGTTATCTCCCATTCATTATGACATTCCTCGCCATTCATGGTAACCATAGGATACAGGGCAGCACCATTTTCAAAACCCAATTTCTCTGCGTTCTCTATGGCTTTATCCAACTGATCGTATCGATATTTCAACAGATTTCGAGCGACATGCTGTTCTTTGGTCGCCATATAAAAAGGGAGGCAATAGGCTTCGGTATCCCAATAGGTACTCCCCCCATATTTTTCACCGGTAAACCCTTTGGGTCCAATATTTAGTCTGGGGTCTTTCCCTAAATAGGTTTGATTGAGTTGAAAAATATTAAACCGAATACCTTGTTGCGCTTTAACGTCACCGACAATGGTGATATCCGCCATTTTCCAGATACCCGCCCAGATTTCGGCTTGCTGCTTTTTTAGTTTTACATAACCCAAAGTCATTCCTTTTTCAAGTACTCTTTTGGCCGCGCCGATCAATTCATCAGGGCTGTGATTCAGCGATACGGTATATCCGGCATATTTTAGAATCGAGACGGTTTGACCTTTTTTAATAGCTACCGAATAGCGCAGTCCTATGCTTTTTGGCCTTTCTGAAGGAATGTATTTGGTAGAAATCTCAGTAGCCTCCACAAAGACCTTAGACTGCATAAAGGTGCATGCATCGAAATTGCTTTTCAGAGTGCGAGTGCGAATAAATGCTTGTTGGTTTTCTTCCGAAACGCTCAGGATATCCCAAAATTTATCGTCCCAATTACTGTCTTCATTGGTAATACCAGCGTCTAAATAAGGTGTCAACTCGATGTCGGCATCACCATTTAAAACTTTGATCTGATAATTGATAACACCCAATTCGTCCAGATCCAAATGGAGGATCCGTGTACTTTCAACCTCGATCTCGGTTCCGTTTTGAAGTGTGGCCACAAACGAACGAAGGTACCAACCCTCCTTCATATTGAGTTCTCTTCTGAATTCTTTTACCTTTTTACACGTATTCAAGTCCAGATATTCTCTGTTGACGGATACTCTAATTCCGATCCAGTTGGGCGCATTCAATACTTTTGCAAAATACTCGGGATACCCATTTTTCCACCAACCTACACGAGTCTTATCCGGGTAATAGACTCCGGCGATATAACTTCCTTGAAATGTGGGTCCACTATAATCCTCTTCAAAATTGGCGCGTTGACCCATGGCGCCATTTCCAAGACTAAACAAGCTTTCAGAGGATTTCACCAACGATTTATCAAATCCTTCTTCTATAATGCTCCAATTATCCGGTTTAATATATCCCTGGATCATAACAATACTGTGTGAATAAAGAAATATCCTTTTATTTGGTTATCAATTCGGTCATAAATTGGTTCGATATTTTGGTGAAATCAGTAAAAACATAATCCGCTTCTTTCAGCACTTTTTCGTCACCGATCCCAATGCTCATCATCCCCGCCTCATTCGCGGCTTTAACTCCTGCTATGGAGTCTTCAAACACAACGCAGTCCTGAGGAGTTACGTTTAGCTCTTCAGCCGCTAACAGAAAAACTTCGGGGTTTGGCTTGGATTCCGAAACATTATTACCATCGACAACAGCATCGAAATCTTTGATCAATTTCAATTTTTTCAAGATTATCCTGGCATTTCTACTGGATGATCCCAGAGCTATGGACTGGTCAGTGTCCTTCAGAAAAGAAATAATACGCACCACATCCGGAAGGATTTCACTCCGTGTCATATTCGAAATATAATCCAAATAATCATTATTCTTTCGGGCCAATAACTCCATAAATTTATCTCGCGATAATTCCTTGTTTCCCCAACCGAGTATTTTTTCCAGGGAATTTATACGACTCACGCCTTTGAGTTGTTCGTTTTGAAATTCATCAAAATAAATACCGATACTTTCCGATAGTTTCTTCCAAGCCAAATAATGGTACTTCGCAGTATCGACGATCACACCATCGAGATCGAATATGAATCCTTTCCTATTCATTTTAGTAGATCCGTTTATATTAGGTTTTTGCATATGGATTGCACTTCAATTCTATGTTTTATTTATACTGCGCGTTGATCTGAATTCATAAATTATCAGGATACTTACTGCAAATAGGGAAAAATAAATCCTTATTTCTAAGAAATCAATAAATAAACATTTGGCAGTTTTATCAGGGGAATGATCTGCATTTTATTAGTTTATCATCTAATTGTAAATGACCCTGTATGTTGTTAAAAATACAAAAAATACGTGTTTGCACGTATAGATGCCTTATAGTTCTTGTTTATATTTGTCTCATTAGTGAATCAGTATTGAGTTAATTTTTTGTGGGGATAAAAAATTGATTTTTGATACTAATTTAAATTTACTAAGTTAGGTTTGTTATAAGCGCTGCATTCTTGCAGCGCTTTACTTTTTTCTATAAATTTTAATTTTTCAAAAGTGTAAAATCTATAGAAGAGTCGTTATAAACTCTGTGCGTATGTTTTTCGAAATCGGTTTCTTTCGCTTCAAAAATATTCGGAACAAACGTTTGGGGATTCAAATCGATCAATGGAAACCAAGTACTCTGGATCTGTATTTGTAGTTTATGCCCTTTTTTAAAAGTGTGGTGAATGTCCTGTAATTTAATTGTAACTGCCGTTTTCTTACCAGGAACAAATGGTTCCGGTTCGCTGAAATTATTTCTAAACCTTCCTCGCATTACTTCACTACGTACCATCATGTGATAGTTACTCATATTTAAATGATCCTGGGTTTCTTCGGTATTCCGGGCATATGCCGGAAATACATCGATCACCTTGACGATCCAATCTGCATCGGTTCCAGTGGTGGAAACATTCAACCTCGCTAAAATTTCACCGGCCATTGTCATGTCTTCTGTTAGGACACTAGTCTCAAAGACCAATACATCCGTCCGTTTCCCAGCGAAGCGTTGATCATCTGTCATGTACTTTCTAGGTAAAAAGACCATTTTAATGTCCTCAGTGTATGGCACAGGTTTTTTCGGATCACTTATAAACTCCTCGAAGGTGTAACTCTTTTCGGCGAAAGGATTTAATCGTTCGTTGCTCTGCAGCCAGAAGGTTTTCTTTTCGGTATTTTCGGGAGGCCATTTCGCATAACTTTTCCATTCATTGGTACCGCTATCAAACATATAGGCTTCCGGGAGGCCGGAGTCACCTTTTCCATCATTCTTCAAAAAATGATGGAAGAATTTAGATTCGATATCACGTTGGTAATCGCGTGATAAATTACTGCCGAAATAAACATTGCCTATTGCCTGCCGTACTTTGTTCCGGGCCCAATCACCATGGCTCCAGGGTCCAAAAACAAGGGTGTTGTAATTGCTTCCGTTTTGTTCAATTTTTTCATAGGTTTCAAACGGGCCGTACAGATCTTCGGCATCGAACAACCCTCCCACAACCATCACAGCCGGCTTAATGTCCTTCAAATGCTGAATGATCCCTCGTGAGCGCCAAAACTCATCATAATTCGGATGGTCTTTCAATTGTTGCCAAAACACATTGTCTTCGCCGTAGTATTTATCGAGTTCAGACAAAGGACCTATATCCAGGAAAAATTGATACTGGTCCTGAGATTTTAAATCGGGGAAAGAATACCATGGCTCTGTAACCGGATCGGTTTTTTCATATCCAAACACCGGGGTTGCCCTCCAGTAACTGAGTAAAAAAGCACCATTATGATGAAAATCGTCAAAAAAGAAATCTCCAATGCAGGCCTGTGGGGACACAGCTTTTAAGGCGGGATGAGCATCTAAAAGAGAATAGGTAGCATAAAAACCGGGATAAGAAATTCCCCAAACACCTACATTGCCGTTGTTATTTTCAAGGTTGTTTACCAACCAGTCTATCGTGTCATAGGTATCACTGGCCTCGTCTACCTGATCTCCTTTTTTATCGGGTATATATGCGCGCATATTATCATAGACGCCTTCACTGTTCCATCTCCCGCGTACATCCTGATACACAAATATGTATTTGTCATTCATCATAAATTCATTAGGACCCACATTGGAAGGAAACTGATCTATTCCGTAGGGGCTACAGCTATAGGGCGTCCTTTTGAGTAAAATAGGGTAGGTACTACTTGTATCTTTGGGGGCATAAACCGTGGTGTGCAAAAAGATCCCGTCACGCATTTCTATTCGAAGTTCACTTTTATCGTAATTTTCTTTTACATAATTGTCCTGTGCCACAACCAAGGAAATACTCAGGAAAGCAGTGATATGGAGAAATAATTTCATATGTCCTGGATTTATTTTTCTGCTGAAAAGTTCTTAACTCCTTTTCTCAGCCATTTCAAATACTCCTTGGTATCGGGGGTATAAGCGATGGGTTTATTAAGCATATTTAATTCTGCGTCCATTAAAATATAATACGGCTGAGAGTTATTTTGAAAATTTACGGTTTGAAAAGTGGCCCATTTATCACCAATAGTGCTAATTTTTTTGATACTTCCATTCGGTTTTAAATAATCAAATCTATCCTCTTCTTTCAGTTCTTTTCGATCATCCACATAGAGGGAGATCAATATATATTCCTCACTTATGATCTTAAATATTTCGGGTTCACTCCATACTTGTTCTTCCATCTTTCGGCAATTAACACAGGCCCAACCCGTAAAGTCCAGCATAATGGGTTTGCCTTCCGCCTTTGCGACTGAAACCCCTTTATCGAAGTCTTTATACGCTTCCAATCCTAAAGGAGCACTTGTTCCCTTGTCATATATACTGTAGAACAAAGGTGGCGGGAAACCGCTTAAAAGTTTTAGATTGGCATATTTGCTATTGGTCAAACCGGGTAATAAATAGATGAAAAACGAAATGCTCAAAACTCCCGCAATTATATTCCCCTTCGGAAGTTTTTTCTTTGGCCCGTCATGTGGAAAGCGAATAAACCCGAATAAATACAGCGCCATACCTAAAGCACACAATATCCAAATTCCGAAGAATATTTCACGCTTAAGCAGGCCCCAATGTTCCACCAGGTCTGCATTGGAAAGAAACTTGAATGCTAATCCCAATTCGATAAATCCTAAAACGACCTTGACCGTATTCATCCATCCACCGCTTTTTGGGAGCGAAGTGAGTAAATTAGGGAACAGTGCAAATAAGGCAAAAGGCCATGCTAAAGCAAGTCCAAATCCTCCCATTCCAAAACTTAATTGCATCGCGCCTCCATCACTTGTTAACGAACTCCCTAACAGGGTTCCAAGAATAGGGCCAGTACATGAAAAAGAAACAATTGCCAGGGTTAAAGCCATAAAGAAGATGCCTATAATACCGCCAATATTTGTGGCTTTACTATCCATTTTTGCACTCCAGGAACTGGGTAATGTAATCTCATAGAACCCAAAAAATGAGAACGCAAAGACAATAAAAACAACAAAGAAAATAATATTGAGCGTTACGTTGGTCGATATATTATTGAGTATTTCCGGATCCAGTGAATCCAACAAATGAAACGGGATACTCAATAATACATATATCAAAAAGATAAAAAAACCGTACATAACTGCATTTGCCAATCCGTTTTGTCTGTTTTTGGCACTCTTGGTGAAATAGCTCACCGTTAACGGTATCATTGGAAATACACAGGGTGTCAGCAAAGCGATCATCCCTCCCAAGAACCCGAGTAGAAAAATAGTAACCAATCCTTTCTCCTTCTTTACGGGATCTTCAAATTTTTCTCTTCCTTTCAAGGCAATGTTAAGCGCCTTGGTTTTTTCGATGTCCCTCGCAGTTACCTGCATAGACCCATGATCGGTAACCTCGCCTTCCAGCGAAATAACAAAATTCTCGGTTTCAAAAATACATTTTTCATCATCACAGGTTTGAAATTCTACCAAGACGGTAATATCTGTCAACCCCGGATCAAGGCGTCTGATCTTTTGAACGAATATGGCTTCATTAAAAAAGAAGGACATTTCCATTTCGAAGATCTTGTCAAATTTAGTTATGGGTTTCCCCTCCTCTACTTTTCCGACTAATTCGAATTCATTATTCGGATTATCAAATGTAAAGACCGTTGGAATTGGCCCTCCTTCATCTATAAACTGTGAGTAAATAGACCAGCCTTTTTCAATAGAAGCATTGAATATTAATTCAAAATTTGAATCATCTATTTTCTTTACTTCAGTTTCCCAGATAACGGGCTGGATAATTTGCGAAAAAGCAGATGAAGTGACTAATAAAGCGATAAGAATACCTAGTACTTTTTTCATGTTCTAATTGGGGGTGTAATCTATTCTGATAATATTTTTTGTTTTTTTGGACACTTTGAACCGTTCATCGAGCCGCATTCCTACAACCCATACTATAGATTTATCACTACAAAGTACCCAAACCTTTTCTTTGGCGACCAAAGATAACTTTTCATCTTTAAAAAACTTACTCAATTTCTTTTTTCCTTTCATCCCAAACGGCTGAAAAACATCTCCATCATTCCAGCGGCGTAATAATAACGGATAGTACAGACCATCCTTATCTACGAACACTGTATTTGCGTTGGTGATCTCAAAATGCTCGGCAGATTCAAATTGCAATTCAATAGGTAATTTTATTTCCGAAGTTCCTTCCGAGATGTTTAATTCGCCGATGGATGAGTCGGCAGCGACTGCATTCAATAACAAAACGTCCCTGTCTTTTACCAAACGGTGGGTGGGTGAAAAAACCTGTTTTCCGGTTTGCGCGGTCAGCAATTCAGAAATATCATCCCAAGCGCTAAAACCAAAAGGATGCAATAACTCATACAACAATTCCTGTGTATTGGGTAATTCCGAAATTTTTTGAATGTTTATCTCATAGTCTTCCCCCACTTTTGTCATGACCAGATTATAGATGAGCGTAATATAATCATCGACTAAGGCCCGGCTACCTTTCAAATTCCGTTGTGTTTTTCTGAAGTTTTGCAGGGCATTTTTGATAGATTCTTTATAGGGTGGAATGACATTGTGCCGCAATTTATTACGCAGGTAATCTGTTTTTGCATTGCTGCTATCTTCTCTCCAATAAAGTTCATTTGTTTTTGCATATCGCAAAATCTCTTCTCTCGAAAATGAGAGTAAAGGCCGTACAAGCTTTCCGTTCACTTCCTGAATTCCTGTTAACCCTCTTAAACCGGTTCCGCGCGAGAGATTGATCAGAAAAGTTTCCAGGTCATCATCGGCGTGATGCGCGGTGAGTACGTAATGGTAGTTAAAATCCTTCAGCAGTTCATCAAACCATCCGTAGCGAAGTTCCCTGGCGGCCATTTGAGTGGATAATTTTTTGGTCTCAGCATATTTTACGGTATCAAAGGTTTCAGAAAAAAATGGGATACCATACTTTTTTGCCAATTCATCCACAAATTTTTCGTCTTCATCGCTTTCGCTTCCGCGAAGAAAAAAATTACAATGTGCCAATCCAGTATCGAAGCCCGATTCTTTTAGCAAATGTGCTAAAACCACGCTATCCACCCCACCGCTACAGGCGATGAGTAGTTTTTTATCTGTTAGAAAAGATAATCTGTGTTCTATATGTTTTTTGAAGCGGTTGAGCATTTTGGAATGTAATTGCAAAAATACCCAAAACAACTGCAATTCCAAAGCTAAGCATCCTCCCAATTGGAACATATTCCATTCTTGAGACTACTTTAAGCATCTGTGACGAATATCCAGAGTACTCACGATCAACAAGTTTTCACCCCGCCAGTACTTCACGCATGGCCTTGGCTTTGATCAGACATTCTTCGTACTCATTTTCTGGGACGGATTTGGCGGTGATAGCCCCTCCCACCGAAAAACTCACATATTTTGCCGAGGCGTTGTACAAAATGCTCCTTATGATGACGTTAAAATCGAAATCCCCATTAGGGGCAAAATATCCTACCGCACCGCTATACAGACCCCGTTTTGTGACTTCCAGTTCTTCGATGATCTTCATAGCCGAAATTTTGGGAGCACCAGTCATACTGCCCATAGGAAACGTATTTCTGATCATTTCTACGGAAGAAAGGTCGTCTGCAACCTCACAACGCACGGTAGAGATCAATTGGTGTACCTGCTCGAAACTATAGACCTTACATAGTTCTTCGACCACAACCGATCCTTTGGTTGCAAATCGTGACAAATCGTTCCGTACCAAATCGGTTATCATAATATTCTCACTGCGCTCTTTGGGATCATTTCGCAATTGATCTATCATTTTCTGATCTTCGGAAGGGTTTGATAATCGCTTCGCAGTACCCTTAATAGGTTGAGATATAACGGTATTTCCCTCCTTCTTCAAATACCGCTCCGGAGAAGCCGAAAGCACATAGTGTTCGCCAAATTTTAAAAAAGTGGCAAAAGGTGTCCTCGAAATGTTGTTCAAATGCTGAAATGTCTTCAAGGGATCGATGGTCGCATTTTCCGAAAAGAACTCCTGACAAAAATTCACCTCATAAATATCTCCGCGCTCAATATGCCGAAGCATTTCATCGACCTGCTGAAAGTAATTGTCCTTAGAAGTGCGAAGGCTTATTTTTATAGGACGTTCGACTATGGAATCTTCAACTGGTATTTCAGTATTCATAATGTCCGGCCAATCACTTTCCAGTTCACCATCGACTATATTTAGATACTGTAATTCCACTTCGTTTTCAGAAAAAAGAAATACTTTTTTTGGCTGAAAGAAATACAGATCGGCGAAGTTGAGTCCATCAAAATTGCGTGATTTCAAAAGCTCCACATCATTTTTTAAGTCGTAGGTGAGGTAGCCAAATAGCCAATCGTTGGAAAGGGATTGATATTCTTCCAGCTTCTCAAAAGCATTGTGATGATCTGTCTTGATATACGTGAAGGCATCCACTGCCAGCATCGCCTGATAACTGCTATGGCCCTGTTCATAGTTATTCGAATCCAGCCAGGTAATTTCGTCATACTGCTGTGCCCACAGAAGGATACGGGTCTTAAGATCTTCGGTTAAGGAAGCGGTGTATTTTTTAACTGTTCTTTCCACCTTAAAGTTCGCTCAATAATGTTTGAATAGCTTTTGTAACTGTTGCGGATAGTTCATCGTTTTTGATCTTATCATCCTCTTTAGAAAAATTCTCGTAAAAAGATGGGAACGTAAACGCATCCACAACTTCACCCCCGGTACGGGGCAACACACCTTTTATATAATCTAAGGCCGACATTCCTCCCCTTTTTCCCGGCGATGTGCTCATGACCAGGATCTTTTTCCCTTCTGAATAATTTCTATCAATTCGTGATAGCCAATCGACCACATTCTTAAAAAAAGCCGAGACACCACTATTGTGTTCGTTTACTGAAATTATGAGTGCGTCAGCCGATTTTATTTCTTTCAGTAATTCCTTCAAGTCCGAAGGGAAACCTTCATTTTTTTCCAGGTCTTCGCCGTAAATCGGCAAGGAATAATCGCTTAATTTAATAACTTTTACTTCGTGATCATCGATTTGAGATGCCACAAAAGAAACCAATCTATGGTTGATAGAGGTACTGCTGTTACTTCCGGCGAAGGCAAGGATTTTTTTCATCGTATAAAGATATTGAAATGTAAAAAACCACCTCTTCATTTTGAGTTGGTTTCTGTATAAAATTATTGGTATAAAAGACACTCCTCTGTATTTTCGGCAAAGATGGAGGCAACTATTGTCCTTTAAATATGAAGTGGTCTGTTCCCGGTTGCAGCGAGTGCTGCTTCTTTTACAGCTTCCGCATAGGTTGGATGCGCGTGGCTCATTCTGGCTATATCCTCGGCACTGGCACGAAATTCCATGGCAACTACAGCTTCACTGATCAGGTCGGCTACCCGGGCTCCCACCATATGCACCCCAAGGACTTCATCGGTGGCTGCGTCGCTTAAGATCTTTACAAACCCATCGGTATCTCCACTCGCCCGGCTTCTTCCCAAAGCACGCATTGGGAATTGACCTGCTTTATAGGCAACACCTGCTTCTTTCAGCTCCTCTTCGGTTTTCCCGACCGAGGCAACTTCCGGCCAGGTGTAAACTACTCCCGGGATCAAATTATAATCTATATGTGGTTTTTGTCCGGCTAAATATTCAGCGACTAAAACTCCTTCTTCTCCTGCTTTGTGGGCCAGCATGGCACCACGGATCACATCTCCAATAGCATATATATTGGCAATATTGGTTTGTAGTTGATCATTAACTTCAATTTGCCCTCGCTCCGTGATCTTTACGCCCGCATTTTCAGCATTAAGACCATCCGTATAAGGGTGTCTGCCTACGGAAACAAGGCAATAATCTCCGGTAAAAGTAACTTGTTTGTCCTTTTTATCGGTTGCCGTTACAGTGATCTCATTTTTCTTTCTTTCCACTGCCGATACTTTATGAGACACATAAAATTTCACTCCTTGTTTTTTCATGGCTTTCATCAACTCTTTGCTCTGCGCACTATCCATGGTTGGGATAATCCGATCCATGAATTCCACCACAGAAACTTCTGCGCCCAAACGACGGTATACCTGTCCGATTTCCAGACCGATCGCCCCGCCACCGATCACGATGAGATGTTTTGGGATCTCAGGGAGTTTCAATGCTTCGGTAGAAGTGATGATGCGTTCCTTATCAAGGTTGATAAAAGGTAGGGTTGATGGCTTGCTTCCCGTCGCGACGATAATGTTTTTTGCTTCGATCGATTCTGTTTTATCACCTTTTATTTCGATATGGGTAGCATCGATAAAAGAACCCATTCCTGTAAAAACGTCGATCTTGTTCTTATTCATCAGGAATTCAACCCCTTTTGTGGTCATATCCACAACATCTTGCTTGCGCTCTATCATTTTCTTCAAATTGACCTTTACTTCACCCGGGATCTCGATACCGTGTCCCTCAAAATGTTTGACAACATCCTCGTAATGATGAGAAGAATCCAATAAAGCTTTACTCGGAATACAACCAACGTTCAGACAGGTGCCACCGAGGGTATTATATTTTTCGATAATTGCAGTTTTCATCCCCAATTGCGCACAGCGAATCGCCGCTATATAGCCTCCGGGGCCGGAACCGATTATTGCAACATCATAGGTATTCATAGAATGTGTTTTATTTTTCGAATGGCAAAGTTACGATACTCCCTTTCAATAGCCAATATCCTCATACGAAATGTGGGCATGTGTATCACTATGGGCCTTCCATCCCGGGAAACGAGGAAGAAGGTGACGCAAAGTTTCTGAAAATTAAAGTGCCAAGTTCTTAATTTTCAGAAACAACCACCCCATTCGAGTGAGAAAATATGGATACGTGTGTTAGACATTCTCCATCCCCGGAAATGCCAACATCTGCCCCATACCGACGGTAAATATCCAATTGCCGTAAAGGGCGTGTTCTATGCTGATCAATGTCGTGGAGCGAAATTTTAAATAGGAAATACTAAATAATAATCCTCCTAAAAATGTCAGGACAAGCACGAGTGTATTTCTGAAAAAAATATGGGCCAACATAAAAAGAATGGCATTGATAAAAACGAAAAGTGGTTTACTGGGGAAAAGTCTTTCATAGCGTTTAAAGAAGAAGGTCCTGTAAATTATTTCTTGAGGCCAGACAGAAAGAAATGTATAAATAAACAGAATAATAAGGAAGAGCATCGGCTTGTTGAAAGGAACATAAAATAAAGCCGGGGGATCTTTGTATAACACAAAAGCTGTAGTGATAATTGCTATTATTGAAAACCTAAGGGCTGTTCGTTTCCAAAAGGCTTTCCAGTCGATGTCTTTTTTTACGCTGAAGGATATGTGCTCTACTTTCTTCAGGATAAAGATGACGTATATTAATCCTGCCATTGCTAATCCCGCTTTCACCGAAATGGAATATTCTATGACAAAACTCAAGGGTAATAAAATGAAGAGCACGAAAAACTCGGAAAGCAAATAGGATCTATTTTGCATTACAAAATGATTTCAGTTGAATTCTTCACTTCGCTAATGGTAAAGGAACTTTGTGTACTTCCAATATAGTGCAGAGAGGTGAGCTTTGTGACCATAAAAGTACGGAAGTGCGGCATATCTTTTACAACTACTTTAAGCAAATAGTCGTATTCACCGCTCACATGAAAACATTCCAGGACCTCATCCAGTTGTGCGACTTCAGTTTCGAAATATCCAATAGCATCATTGGCGTGTTTTTCCAATTTTATATGACAAAAAACCATGAACCCATGGTTTACTTTTTTGGTATCGATGAGGGCAACATACTTCCTGATGACGCCTCCCCGTTCCAATTTCTTAATTCGTTCATATACCGCAGTGACTGAAAGACCTAACTTGGAAGAAAGTTCTTTGTTGGTCTGTTTAGCATCCTGCTGAAGGTATTTTAGCAGATCTTTATCAATGGTATCTAGATTCATTCTGAAAAATTTTCTGTAAAGTACAAAATTTTAATATAATATTCCGATTATTAAACTACTTAAAGTATATATTATAGTTTTATATTCTAAATTTAAAACTTTTCATTGATAATATATCATTAATGCGATTCCTTTGATATACCAAATAATGACAAATGAAACAGAATATAAAAAATTTCAATCCCCACCCAAGCGGTTTTATAAAAGCCCTCCACCACGCAACTCGATTAAATTAAAATACAGTTAAAATCCTATTTTTTATTGGTGACAAAATTAATTATTTTGCACAGGTTTCCGCAAAATCGTAACATTACCAATTAAAAAATAAACATGCAGGAACACGACAATCTTTCCGAAATAGAAATTGAAGATCAAAAGATCATTGAGAATGTAGAACTTAACATTTGGGAAGCCCTTATTCCTGTAATTATTTTAATGGCGTTACTGGCCTACAATATATTTTATGCAGACGGTGAGTGGTTTGGCACCTACTCCAATCAATATATTCTTTTGATGGGTGGATTGCTGGCTGCGGTGGTAGGATTTAGAAACAAAGTAGGTGTAGTCACCATGCTTTCTGAAATATGGGAAAACCTGAAAAGTATATTTGTACCCATTATGATCTTGTTACTCGTGGGAGCTCTCGCCGGTACCTGGCTGGTAAGTGGAGTCATTCCCGCAATGGTTTATTACGGCCTGCAGGTGTTGAATCCGGAGATTTTTCTTCCTGCATCCGTAGTTATCGCCGCTATTATATCGATAGCCACGGGCAGTTCCTGGACTACCTCTGCAACTGTTGGAATCGCTCTTATCGGAATTGGAACCGCATTGGGCATCAGTGGAGGGATGATAGCAGGCGCCGTGATCTCAGGGGCTTATTTCGGTGATAAAATGTCCCCTTTGAGTGACACTACCAACCTGGCCCCGGCTATGTCCGGAGCCGATCTTTTTACACATATCCGTTATATGGCACTTACCACCGGGCCTACTATTCTCATTACATTGATCGTCTTCGGAATTATAAGTACTACTATCGACACCACGGGTAATGCTGATATTAGTGGGTTGCTCGCTACCATCGATAGTACATTTAATATTACACCCTTGTTGTTTATAGTGCCACTGGTGGTGATCGTTTTAATTTTGCTGAAAACAAAACCACTTATAGCACTTGGTGCGGGTGTTGCATCGGCCGCTATTTTTGCCTTTATTTTTCAGCCTGAAATTTTACAAAAGGTAGCATCATCAAATGCAATTGCAATAATGAAAGCTATTTTTACCGATACCGCTATCGAAACCGACAACGTAAAACTAAACGAGCTTTTTAGTTCAGGCGGAATACAAGGTATGGGGTGGACCATATTTCTTATTATTTGTGCCATGGTCTTCGGAGGGGTCATGGATGCCATTGGGGCATTGGCCAGAATTACCCGGGAATTATTGAAATTGGCAAGCTCTATTTTTGGCCTTTTCGCAAGTACTGTGATCAGTTGTTTGGGATTGAATGTTGTTGCATCCGATCAATATCTGGCGATCGTAATTCCGGGTAAAATGTTTAAAAAAGCGTTTGACGATAGAGGTCTTGCCCCGGAAAACCTTTCCAGAACTCTGGAAGACAGTGGGACGGTAACTTCGGTATTAATTCCATGGAATACCTGCGGGGCCTACCAAAGTGGGGTTCTAGGGGTCGGGGTTGGCGAATATTTTTTCTATGCCGTATTTAACTGGTTAAGTCCCTTTATGACCCTATTTTTCGCAGCCTTCAGAATAAAGATCAAAATGATGACGGCTCCTAAATTGGCATGACGATTTCGAAATATTTTGGAATAGCAGTTACCAACACCCGCTTTAATTTACGAATTGCAGATTTTGTTTTTTCTCAAAAGAATAACCCTCTATATAGATTTGAATACGTAATTTTAGGGTCTAATCAAATTCTGAATAAAATGGCAAATATAACTCTGGGAGGAAATCCTGCCGAAACAATTGGAGAGTTACCTGCATTGGGAACAACCGCACCTAATTTTACATTGACCGCAACAGACTTTGCTTCAAAAGAGTTAAGCGATTACGAAGGCACCCGAAAAATTCTCAACATTTTTCCAAGTGTCGATACGGGTATCTGTGCCACTTCTGCAAGAAAGTTCAATGAGGAATCTTCTAAACTGCACAACACAAAAGTACTTTGCATTTCACGGGATCTTCCTTTTGCGCAAGCCCGCTTTTGTTCTGCAGAAGGCATTGAGAATGTAGAAATGCTAAGTGATTTCAAAAACGGTGATTTTGGGAGAGATTATGGCCTGGAAATTACCAAAAGTAAATTTACAGGATTGCTCTCGAGAGTTGTCATGGTTTTAGACGAAAATAATAAAGTGCTATATACTGAACAGGTACCGGAGATTGGCCAGGAACCAAATTATCAAGCCGCTATAAACGCCTTATAATGTGGGATACATTTTTAGGAAAGCGACTTAAAGGCTGTAGCTATGCCATTAAAGGTGCCTGGATGCTGATTAAAAACGAACCGAGCATTCAAGTACAAAGCATCATCGCCATAGGCATAATCTGTGCGGGGTTTTATTTCGAAATATCGGCAGTCGAGTGGATGTTGCAGATCTTTGCCATCGGATTGGTAATGAGTATTGAAGGTCTCAATACCTCCGCCGAGGAAATCGCCAATTTCGTTCATCCAGATTATCACGATAAAATAGGCTACATAAAAGATGTAGCTGCCGGAGCCGTATTCTTTGCCTCCATAGCCGCTGTGGCGATCGCTTGTATCATTTATATTCCGAAGTTGAACATTATTTCTTAGGTTATAGCTCTATAATGATGCTCTGAATAAAAAATTTGGGGTAAATCCAAGTGAAAATTTGTTCACTATTCTAATGGGATCATCCAGATTATTGTTGCCAAAATATTCCCTGCTTAACTGATTTTCCTGATCGTAGATATTTCGTATTGAAAACCCAATTTTCCCTTTGACCTTTTTATCCGTTGAAAAATAAAAATCATAGGTAGTCGAAATATCCATTCTGTGATAAGAAGGAAGTCTCTCGCCATTGATTCCTATAAATTCAACAGAGCCATTAGGATCCGATGGAATGATCCCCTTGGTAAAAGGCTTTCCTGTACGCCAATGCCAGGCTAATGCAATTTGAAATTGTTTTTTTCTGAAAGCTACCGAGGTTGTAACGGAATGCCTGATATTAGTACTGGAAATAAAATCGTTATTATCGTTCAAGCCATCAAACTTACTTTTGGCGTTACTGAACGAATAGCTCAACCAGGTCTTAAAAGGCCTAAAGTCTTTTTTTAAATAAAAATCCAGGCCCAGAACTTCTCTCTCCCCTATATGGAACTGCGCATCGTCCGGATTTAAAAACCCGAGTGAAAGCGCCGAGATCCCATCAATTTTCTTATAAAATTGATCGATATCCAAACTCCAACCCTTATTGGTGTATATAATTCCTGCCGAAACCTGCCAACTATTAATAATTGGAAAGGCCTCTCCATTTGCCAACCGCCAAAGACGATTTTCCAACGACAGATCACTCAAAACGGTCTCGTCGATCTCACTGATGATCTGATTCTTTATCTCTCCGGAAAACTGAAGTTTCACATTCTTAAAGATTCCTTTCTGAAATAAAAGCCTGGGTTCAAACCGTATCATGTCCAGCTCCAGGTAGTAATTGGTTCGTAAACCGATCCTAAATTCGAATCGTCTGGCCGCACGTAAAGAATAATTAGCAAAGATGGAATGTGTATTGATCACATTTTGATCGGCGTCCAGAATAAAATCCAGATCGGCAGTATCCCTGAAAGCATAACTTACATCCTTCAAACCGTATTGATAGCCGAAAGAAAGGTCGTTCTCGTCATGTGTATTGATCTCTACTTCAGATGAAACAGAGGTGTCGTAGATGGCATTTAGTTTTTGAAATTCCCTGATCTGTTCATCATTTTCGAAGGTTAGAAACTTATAAGAAAATCGATACCGGGAAAAACTC
>SMXJ01000119.1 GCA_004356305.1 Bacteroidota bacterium
GACGATAAAAAAAGCAACGTACCCTGGGCATGGGGTATCAATGGTTGCGTATCGGTTATCAGTACTTCCTTGGCTGTGATCATCGCTGTAGAAATGGGCTTTATAGCAGTGATGTTATTTGCCGCCCTGGCCTATAGCATTGCTTTTTTATCTAACTTTTTTATACGTACGAAAGGAATTAAATAAAGCGGAAATTTCTGATTTCCTGCACGTCTGATGAGCAACTTGATCTTGTCTTTCTTCTTAGAGGAAGAACCCGTGATAAAAAATGTTTTTGGGTGAATCGAATGTGATTTCCTCCTTATGAACTATCTTTAATAACCGATAAATTACATTAGTTGCCTCTTCTGACCGGCCCTCTACTTAGCTACTTGTAAAGACAGAATTATTAAAACTTCACTATTATGAAAGATCAGACTCGAATTACCACCTTGATCTGTTGGATCGCCAGAATATGGGGTACACTTATTCTGGTTTTTGTTTTATTCTTCATCGTCGCTCTCATCGTTGGAGGAGACGAATCCGGTGAGGGACTATTTAATACAAAGGAAATTATCACTTTCATCTTTTTCCCGCTAAGTTCTGTTATCGGACTAAGCATAGCACTTAAACGGGAAGGCTTGGGAGGTCTCATAACGACCATAGGTATTATTGGACTGTTTATGATGCGATTTGATCTGATCTCAAATGCATATTTCATTGCTGGAATAGCTCCCCCGGGAATTCTATATATGGTTTATTGGTACTTAACAAAAAGACAAGCCGAAAACAATAATGAAAATTAAAACGATATCATTAAACGAAAATAATGGACTCTACAAATGGGCTTTTGGTTTTGCGGTCTTTTCTATAATCTACAATATCGGAGAAGGACTGATTTCAACTTATCTTGGATACGAAGATGAAAGTTTAGCATTATTTGGTTTTGGATCTGATAGTTTTATCGAAGTGATCTCCGGAATCGGAATTGCCTATATGATCATACGTATTCAGAAATCAAAAATTAGTGACAGAGGTAATTTTGAAAGAACGGCTTTGAGAATAACCGGATTTGCATTTTACGCTTTGGTTTTAGGACTTGTGATCACCAGTATTTATAATATTTTGAGCGGAAATAATCCCATAACCACATTTTGGGGAGTTGTTATTTCAACCATCTCAATTTTAGTAATGTGGTTATTGGTAGCCGGAAAACGAAAAGTTGGGATAAAACTGAATTCTGCCCCGATCTTGGCCGATGCGAATTGTACCATGGTCTGTGTTTATATGTCGATAATCCTACTGATTAGCAGCGGTATTTATGAATTGACAAGTATTCCATACATAGACAGTTTAGGTACGCTCGGACTTTCTTACTTCGCCTATAAAGAAGGAAAGGAATGTTTTGAAAAAGCGAATAGCAACGAATATTGTTCATGCGATTAAAAAATTGAAATGAAACTGACCTTAAGAAATACATTTGCCAAAATAGCTATTTTGACCTATTCTCTTGGCACCATCGGACATATCGTGGCAATTATTTTCAATCCTCCGCTTGACCAAATGCCGGTTGAAGCACATGGCGTTGTAACGATTTTGGCTGGTTATGCCGGCATAGGATTTATCTTGTTTATAAAAAAAGTAGATTTTAAAAACTTACCGGACAAAATAATATATGGACTCATCCTCTTTCATTTAAGCACCTCGGCATTGATACATGCGTATTCAATAATCTGGGACACCAATGATTGGCTTAGCTTTTTTGCCCCATCCTACAGTTACTTTGCGGTGATCTATTTTGCTTCCTTTGGGTACTATTCGCTCAAAATGGATAAAAGGTTAAATAAATGATTCTAATACGACTCATCATCTTCACAGTGATTATCCCGGGACTTGTAGTTGGTTATATTCCTTATTTACTTCGGAATTATTCGGAGGCATTTGATATTGGTGTTTTTAAATATTTAGGACTATTAATAATTACTATTGGAATTATTCTTTACTTGATGAGTGTATTGAGTTTTTTATTAAAAGGAAAAGGGACTCCCGCTATTTGGTTTGCAAAACATCTAAAATTTCTGATAGGAGAAGAACCCATTAAACTGGTCTCATCAGGCCTTTACGAAAGGAGTAGAAATCCGATGTACCTGGGCGTCCTGAACATAGCTCTCGGACAGTCCCTGTTTTTCGAATCTACGGCAAATCTGATCTATACAGGGCTTCTCACTGTATTCTTTCATTTGATTGTGGTTCTGTTAGAAGAACCCCATTTAAAAAAGAAGTACGGTCAAAAATATGTGGACTATACCAAACAAGTGTCAAGATGGTTTGGTAGAAGAAAAAGCGTTAAAAATGTTACATAACACTGTGTTGAAATACTGATCAGCGGATATGCTTAATCTTTGTTTATGTATCAACCTATAAACTACTTTAAGTAGCGTTTGAATAATAACAAAATATTCACAATAATGGAAAATCTTAAAAAATGTCGTGTCAATGTGATGGTGTCAAATATGGATAAGGCAGTTGAATTTTATTCGGTAACACTCGGATTAGAATTAATCAACAGATATGACGATCATTATGCTGAAATCCAGGCGCCCGGTTTGATGATCGGATTACATCCTACCTCAGAAAAAATATCGAAAGGAAATAATCTTTCTATTGGATTCGGGATAATAAATTTCGATGAGACCATAGAAATTCTCAAGGCAAAAGGAATTGAATTTGTGACGGAAGACGAAGGGTGGATCAGATTGGCTTATTTTACCGACCTTGATGATAACCACTTATATTTGGCAGAATATAAAAACTAGAATTTATGTCAAAAAAGAAAACCTGGCGTGAAAAGTTGAATGAATTCAAAGAAAAGACCCATGTGATCACACCGGAATGGGAGGGAAAATTGGGTAAAGGTAAAATACTGATCCCAAAGGCATTGGATATTGAACGGCTTATAAATAATACCGAAAAAGGAGAATTGCTGACCAACGATATTATCAGGGAGATCTTGGCGAAAGAGAAAAAAGTGAAAGTAACAGCTGCGATCCCGACAGGAATTTATTTAAAGATCATCGCATTGGCGGCAGAAGAAGAAAGACCGATCCAAAAAGACAATATTACCCCGTATTGGAGAGTATTAAAACCCGATGGGTCGATCTATATTAAATATCCAGGTGGCGCCGAAATCCAGATGGCATTACTCGAATCGGAAGGGCACAGTATTGAGCACGGTCAGGGGAAAAGGCCGCCGAAGATTATCTCATTCGAAAATAAGCTTAAAACCAACTTCTAACAACGGATCAACCCTAAAAATATATCACAAAAAAACTCCTCAAATAGGTTTTTTTTAAAGGATAAAATTGCTTCAATCATTTGTGATGCATAAAGGCCTGTTTTTGTAACAGGGTTTCTTCACTCTCCACAACGTCTTCATCGGGGATACAACAGTCCACCGGGCAAACCGCCGCGCATTGTGGTTCGTCATGAAATCCTTTGCACTCCGTACACTTATCGGCTACTATATAATAGATCTCGTCGCTAATAGGCTCCTGAGTTTCGTCCGCATCCACAGCTTTTCCGTTCGGTAATATAACGGATCCTTTCAGGTCGGTTCCATCGGCATAACGCCAGTCATCCGACACATCATAGATCGCCGTATTAGGGCATTCGGGTTCGCAGGCCCCGCAGTTGATACATTCATCTGTAATTATGATCGCCATCGATTTTCTTTTTCTAACTTTGCGCAAATTTAAAACTAAAAGGGGGTAATTCCCAGCCTAAATGCAATTACAACAAAGAATTAACACTTTTGTACAATTAGGAAGGTTTTTAAACCAACTTTCCCTTTCTAAGGAGGGATCAGAAATGGCACAGCAGCTGCAACTTGCCAAAGTCAATAACGGTTGGTTTACGGAGGACAATCTAAGGTTCGCCTGCAAAGGTTGGAGTACAGCCCTTTCCGAAGAAAATATAAGGCAATGGCTTTCGGCATATACCGTCAAAACAAAAGATCCTAAGACAGTCGCCATTGTCATGGCCGGGAATATACCACTGGTAGGTTTTCACGATTTTATTTCAGTACTGATCAGTGGCAATAAAGTATTGGCTAAGTTATCATCCAATGACAAGTACCTCCTGCCCTATCTGGCAAAACAACTGGTTTCCATAGAACCCGGTTTTGAGGATCATATCTCTTTTACGGAAGGCAAACTGGAAAACTTCGATGCCGTCATCGCCACCGGAAGCAACAATACGGCACGATATTTTGAGTATTACTTCGGAAAATATCCCAATATCATTCGAAAGAACCGAAACTCTGTTGCCGTACTTAACGGGGCTGAAACAAGCGAGCAATTAGAGTCTTTGGCCGATGATATTTTTCGGTACTTCGGATTGGGTTGCCGGAATGTTTCCAAGATATATATTCCAAAGGATTACGACTTCGATTCATTCTTCAATGCCATGTTCTCATGGAAGCATGTCATCAACGACCACAAATACATCAATAATTACGATTATAACAAGGCGGTATATTTGATGAGTCTCTTTAATATATTGGACAATGAGTTTTTATTGCTGAAAGAAGACAAAGGCTTCTCCTCGCCTATTTCCGTAGTGTTTTACGAGTATTATGACTCGCTGAAAAATCTGGCGAATCACTTTTCAGAAAACAAGGATAACATACAATGTGTCATAGCCGAACAGGGGTTGAACAAGGCTATTCCCTTCGGAAAAGCACAAACTCCAAATCTCTGGGATTACGCCGATGGAATAGATACCTTAGAATTTCTCCTGGAACTGTGATCATTTTTATAGTTTTCAGAATAATAAACCAAAAATCACTGCTCATTGAACGAAAAACTTGTTGAAAGGCTGTAAATAAATTGTTGTTGTTTTTAACCTTTATTATAGGGAGTTTTCACATCTTTGCACTGAAAAAATCAAAGCTATCATGCAAAAACATAATTTTAGCGCAGGCCCTAGTATTTTACCCAGTTCTGTATTGGAAAAAGCGTCTCAGTCCATAATTAACTTCAACGGTTTGGACCTCTCTCTTATCGAGATTTCTCACCGCAGTACAGACTTCGTCGAAGTGATGGAAACTGCCCGTTCCCTGGCTTTGGAACATTTAGGACTTCAGGATAAAGGATATCAATCCTTATTTTTGCATGGTGGCGCGAGTATGGAATTTTTAAGAGTGGCTTACAATTTACTCGATAAAAAAGCTGCCTATCTCAACACAGGAGCCTGGTCTACCAAAGCCATTAAAGAAGCGAAGTTATTTGGGGAATTGGTTGAAGTCGCCTCCTCGAAGGACAAGAATTTCAATTATATCCCAACAGGGTATACCGTTCCGGATGATGCAGACTATTTTCACTGCACGAGTAACAACACTATTTTTGGCACTCAGATGCAAAGTTTTCCAAAAATATCGATGCCCTTGGTTTGCGATATGAGTAGTGATATATTTTCACGACAACTCGATTTTTCACAATTCGATCTCCTTTATGCCGGCGCACAGAAGAATATGGGCCCGGCGGGAACTACGCTCATTGTGGTCAAGGAAGAAATCCTGGGAAAAGTGTCTCGCTCTGTTCCGTCCATCTTGGATTACAAAGTGCATATCGGCAAAGAGAGTATGTTCAATACACCGGCCGTATTTCCTGTATATGTTTCTATGCTGACATTACAATGGTTGAAGGATCTGGGTGGCATAGCTGAAATTGAAAAGAGGAACAATGCCAAGGCGACCCTCATATATTCTGAAATTGATATAAATCCATTATTCGAAGGCTTTGTAGCCAAGGAAAAGGATCGCTCAAAAATGAACGTGACTTTTACCATTAAGGACAGTTCTCTTCAGGAAACATTTGATGCGATGTGGAAGGAAGCCGGGATCAGTGGTCTTGATGGCCATCGTGACGTTGGTGGATATCGTGCTTCCATGTACAACGCATTACCACTGGCGAGTGTTGAGGTGTTGGTTGAAGTAATGAGCGAACTCGAAAGAAATGCCTAGCTAAATGTTAAGTTTTAGGTGTTGAGTTTAAATATGGTAGCCAAAGAAGTTTTAAATTTGCATTTAATAGTATCCCGTTAATAAAAACACTTAAAAAGCAACACCTACAACTCAATACTAAATACTCAGTACTAAATACTAAAAATGAAAGTACTAGCAAACGACGGAATATCACAAAGCGGAATAGACGCCTTAACGGCGGGCGGATTTGAGGTCATTACCACCAAAGTTGCTCAGGAGCAACTTATCGGATACATCAATGAAAATGATATTGCTGTATTGCTGGTTCGCAGTGCGACTACCGCCAGAAAAGAACTTATCGACGCCTGTCCGGGCCTTAAGATCATTGGTCGTGGTGGTGTTGGAATGGACAATATCGATGTGACATACGGGCTAGAAAAAGGATTACGGGTAATAAACACTCCGGCGGCTTCTTCGGCCTCTGTAGCCGAGTTGGTTTTTGCCCACCTTTATGGTGGTGTACGATTTCTTTACGATGCCAACCGCCATATGCCCCTGGATGGGGATTCCAAATTCAAAGAGCTAAAGAAGAGCTATGCGGGGGGGAGTGAATTACGCGGTAAGACGCTGGGAATTATCGGTATTGGACGGATTGGTCTTGAAGTGGCTAGAATCGCCTTAGGCTGTGGCATGAAGGTGATTGCCAGTGATAGTCTTGTGGACGAAGCTACCGTAACTGTCGACTTCTTCGACGGACGAAGTCTTTCTTTCGATATTAATACGATACCGATTTCAACCTTGCTGAAGGAAAGTGATTTTATATCATTACATGTGCCTGCTCAAAAGGAATGTGTGATCGGTAGAAAGGAAATTGAACAAATGAAAGACGGTGCGGCCATTATCAATGCCGCTCGAGGTGGCGTTGTTGATGAAGTTGCCTTAATCGATGCTTTGGACAGTGGTAAAATATCATTTGCAGGGCTGGACGTCTTTGAAAATGAACCTACCCCCGCCGTTAAAGTATTGATGAATGGGAATATTTCTTTAAGTCCACATATAGGTGCAGCCACCATAGAAGCTCAAGACCGCATCGGAATAGAACTCGCAGAACAGATCATTGCTATTTTAAAGTAACCAGGCTATATTGAATCCCCGGGTGATGGGAGGTTTATCGGGTAATTAAAAGAACAAATCCAATTCATAGTAAATAACTTCGACGTTAATTTGGAATGCTTTTTTGTTAAACCCCGTTAAAACAGGACATTAAAAGCACATTTTTAGTAAATTTACGGTAAAAGAAATGTTATGAAGTATTTCAGTATCATCCTGTTGATCCTTGCCACTTTCGCAAGCTGTGATAGCAGCAAAACTGTAGTGAAAGAAAGTGATGTTGCCGCGGTTTCAAATGACACTATTCGTATAGCCAATAAAAGCCTGGAGTACGAGATCCTCATCATCGAGCCAGGGTTCGAATCGTGGCTGGTAACTCAAAAACCGGAAGGGTTCTACGGACAAACCTACCTGGAAGGCAAAAATCGTTTGTTTGTTAGCGAATACAATCGCAGAGTGCAAAATTTCCAACTGTACGACCGCCTTCTCTATGAGCAGGAAATAAATTATGAATTCCATCTTGATTATGGATACGAAGTGAACTATCTGTTGTATAATTACTTTCTATATTTTCAAGAGACGTACAATCAGAGTTTTATTGGTGGCAGAAGTAGTATTCGATGAAGAAATTGAAAGAACGCTGGGGTGTTAGCTCCAACTGGCAACTCGCCGTTATTTTTATAGTCTTTTCTGTAACGGGAAGTGCAGCTGCTAAAATAGCCGGACCGATCACCGAGGTTATCGGCATAACAAAAGATTGGGGGGGTTGGGTATATTGGCCCATCAGGATATTACTCATTTTCCCCTTGTACCAGGTACTATTGGTGTTTTTCGGGTGGTTGTTCGGGCAGTTTACTTTTTTTTGGAATTTTGAAAAAAAGATGCTACGGGGTTTAGGCCTTGGTTTTCTGCTGAAAGATTAACTATTCCTGAAGACATATGAATAAAAAACTCCTAAGATTCTTTACAAGGAGGGCCTATTCGTTATTTGATCACTTCCGCTTCGATGATTTGAGTTTCCGTTTTCTTTTCTGAAGAAAAAACAAAAGTGTACAACCACATTAGAGTAAAGGTTGGAATTACATCTGTAATAGGCAAGATCTCCTCAATAAAAACTATCCATGAGGCGATCTTACCAGCATTACCCGGGTACATATCGCCCATCTTTTTAGCCGCATAGGGCGCCCAAAGCATATCTAAAAAAGCCCCTGCTATAGGAATGAACATGGTAGCCATCCCAATAAGGTCATAGATGATCCCCTTTCGGAGTAATTTATATTTATCGTTTTTCATCACTCTTTTGAGTTAAGTTGTAGTTACTATAACGCAAGAAACATACGGAAAATTATGACAGCTTCGTACTGATCAATTTGAGGAATTCATTTCGGGTTTCAATTTTTTGAAATTGCCCTCTAAAACCGGAGGTTGTCGTAACACTGTTTTGTTTCTGTATTCCACGCATCATCATACATAAATGTGAGGCCTCAATTACAACAGCGACCCCTCTTGGTTGTAAAGTATTGTTGATACACTCCAGAATATCATGCGTAAGCCGCTCTTGTACTTGCAATCTTCTCGCAAAGACATCAACCACTCTTGGAATTTTACTGAGTCCGACTATTTGCCCATCCGGGATATATGCAACATGTGCTTTTCCGTAGAAAGGCAAAATATGGTGCTCACATAATGAATATATCTCTATGTCCTTTACGATGACCATGTCGTGATAATCTTCAGCAAACATAGCACTTCGAAGGATCTCAGCGGGGTCTTCACAATGTCCCGATGTTAAATATTGCAATACTTTCGCAGCGCGTTCGGGCGTTCTTAAAATGCCCTCGCGATGAACATCTTCCCCAATTCCTTTCAGTATCTTTAAAAAGTTTTCTTTTAATCCCTCAGTGACTTCGGTATCGAATTCTTCAAATTGTTTGTATGATCCCATATTATGTTTTCAATTTTTCTGCGTAAAACTTTTTTATTTTTTCCACTTTGGGTGTGATGATAAATTGGCAATAGGGTTGCTCTTTATTTTCGTTATAATAATTATGATGATCTTCTTCAGCTCTATAAAAAACATCCAAAGGTGACACTTGAGTCACGATGGGATTCGGGAAAACCTTTTTTTCGTTTAACAAAGTAATAAAGGCTCCGGCTTTGATCTTTTGTTCTTCAGAAGTATAGAAAATCTCACTTCGGTATTGGGTACCCACATCGTTTCCCTGTCGATTTAAAGTTGTTGGATCGTGCGTGGCGAAGAATACTTCCAGCAAGGTATCGAATGAAACTATTCGGGGCTGATATAAAATTGAAATAGCCTCGGCGTGTCCCGTTCTACCTGTGCACACCTCCCTATACGCGGGATTTTTGATCGTTCCCCCTGTATATCCCGAGACCACTTCCTCTACTCCTGCTATACGCTGAAAAATTGCTTCGGTACACCAAAAGCACCCGTTTGCAAATACAACTTGTTCGGTTTTATTCATAGCTGTTCGATCAAAATTACATTAAAAATTAAGATTTGACATAATCTTTAGTATTTAACTTTTCATTAATAGTACACCCCAATCGAGAGTTTTATTTTTACTCAAAAATTTCCTTAACCATAACAACTAAACGGTTTCAATGAATAAATACTCCCTGCTGCTTGCCTGTCTTTTTGTCGCTACTTCTTTTTACTCACAGGAAAAGAAAACGCTGGAGGCAACACGAATTTCAAATCCCCCAAAAATCGACGGCATATTAGACGATGAAGTTTGGCAATCATTACCGGCATACGGAGATTTCAAAATGTACCAGCCGGGAAATGAGGGTATAGTCGCGGCTGAATATGGAACGGAAGTAAAAATGGCCTATGATGATAAAGCCGTTTATATTGCTGCCTATATGTTTGATCCTGATCCGGATGGGATATTAAGCCAGTTCTCTCAACGCGACGAAGTATTTGTGCAGGCTGACCATTTTGCGGTGGCACTTAATACCTATAATGACGGAATTAATGAAACCCACTTTTTTGTTACCAGCGCGGGGACGATTGGCGATGCTCTTGCTACTCAAAGTGATTTTGACTTCGGTTATAATGTAGTATTCGAATGTAAAATATCAAAAGATGATAACGGCTGGTATGCTGAGTTCAAAATACCTTACAACGCTTTGCGGTTTCCTGAAATAGAAGTGCAGGATTGGAGTATCAATTTTTTTCGAAAAATTACTAGCCTAAACGAAACACACTCCTGGAACCTTATTGATAACAGCGTAGGTCGTAATTCTCAATACAACGGAATCGTTACCGGTGTAAGAGATATTAACCCTCCTCTTAGGCTTACATTTTACCCATTTGCTCAGGGAGTGGTTACCAGTTTTGACGGGACAACTGAAACCGACTTATCCGCCGGTCTCGATGTTAAATATGGTTTGAGCGATAGTTTTACGCTCGATGCAACACTTATACCCGACTTTGGACAGGCTTCTTTCGATGCAGTTCGGCTTAATTTAGGCCCGTTCGAGCAAACTTTCGGGGAAAACAGGCCTTTCTTTACAGAAGGTGTTGACCTTTTCAATAAAGGAGAAATCTTCTTTTCTAGAAGAGTAGGTGGCCCTCCCAGCGTAGATGTTGAAGAATTATTAGGCGAAAACGAAGAAGCTACAGATGCTCCCTCAAAAGTAAACCTACTAAATGCTATTAAAATATCCGGTAGAACCAAAGGCCAGCTGGGTATTGGATTTTTTAACGCTATTACTGAAAAGACCTATGCGAAGGTTCTGGATACGATAACGGGTGAATCACGAAAAGTCCTAGTAGAGCCCATAAGTAATTATAACATCTTCGTACTTGACCAGCAATTTCATGGCAATTCATCGGTTTCGATCATAAATACCAATGTGATGCGTAGCGGAAGTTTTAGAGATGCGAATACCACTGCCTTTGTATTTGATGTCGCTGACAAAGGAAACAGGTTTCGTACTTCAGGGCGTGCGATCATTAGCAACGTCTTTGAATCGGATGGAACCAAAACCGGGTTTCGATCGGAGTTTGATATTTTTAGGATCAAAGGGAAGTTCAGATATCGCGTAGGTCATGACTTCGCAAATACTACATATGACATCAACGATCTAGGATTGAATTTCAGAAATAACTTCAATAATTTTGGCGCCGGTATCTCCTACAGAATATTTGAACCGACCAAAAATTTCAATAATTATAATTTCAGTTTAACTTACCGACATAGAAGGCTTTATAGGCCTGATGTGCAAACCGGGAATAATTTAAATTTGAATTGGTTCTTTTTTACGGTAAAACGTTTTGCTTTCGGAGGATCCATGAGCTA
>SMXJ01000120.1 GCA_004356305.1 Bacteroidota bacterium
CTTTCCCGGGAAACCTGGCAAAAAGTGTTGGCACCACGAATGCTAAGTGGTCATTTGCAAGGAAGAATATTGAGCATGTTCTCTAAGTTGATCCATCCTGAATATATATTGGAGATAGGCACCTATACGGGATATTCGGCCCTGTGTTTAGTGGAAGGCTTAACGGCCGATGGTGAATTGCACACCATCGACAACAACGAGGAATTAATCGATCTCCAACGGAAATATTTTGACAAATCCGGTTATGGAAAGCAGATCATTCAACATACCGGCGATGCTTTGAAAATTATTCCAAAACTGGAGCGATCCTTTGATCTTGTTTTTATAGATGCAGATAAACATAATTATCCCGGATATCTCGAATTGTTACTTCCAAAATTACCTAAAGGAGCCGTTATTTTGAGTGACAATGTTCTGTGGAGTGGTAAAGTGGTAGAAAAAGTTGACGAAGACGATATAGATACAATAGCATTGCTTCGGTATAACAAATTATTGAACCAACATCCGCAATTAGAATCTGTGATGTTACCTATTCGAGATGGATTAACCGTTTCGAGAGTTGTCTGAATTTTTTTGTCGAAAAAATTACAATTTAGGAAGCAGCCTCATACTAAGTCGGTAACATAAAATAGCTATGAAACAACCCACAAATGCTCCCGCCAAAATATCTCCGGGATAATGTACGCCAACATAAATACGACTGGAAACAAACAGCAATGGCCAAAGATATGCGAGATAGATCCATTTATTAAATTTTCGTAGTGCCAACACTACAAAGGTGGTTATTGCAAAACTTGTGGAAGCATGTCCCGAAAAGAAGCTATAGGATGCAGGATCCTGCAGAACGCGAATCAAACCTGATAAACTTTCATCATTATTGGGTCGCATACGTGTCACATCATCTTTGATAATTTCCGTAAAGGACAATGTAATATAAAAAGTAAGTACTACCGACAAAAATACGTAGAGTCCTTTTTTCAAACGGTAATAATAAAAGACAAGAACGGTGAAAAGGATGAAAAGTGGGATCCAACTTTCGATTTGCGTTATTAAGATCCAAAAACCATCATATCGCTCAACCCCTAAATTATTCAGAAAAACAAACAGTTCTTTATCCCACTCTTGAAGTGATTCCAGCATTTAGAACTTTCTTTTGACGGCACCGGTAATCTTGTTGACCTCTTCTTTCACCTTATCGATTTCCTTTTTTACGTCCTTGGTGATATCCAGATCGAGCCCTTGCTTTTCAGCGCTTTTGGTGATCTCATTTTTAATGTCGTTGGTGGCATCTTTAATTTGTCGCATGCCTTTACCAAGCCCGCGAGCTATTTCCGGGACCTTATCGGCTCCAAAGACCATCAATACTATGAATATTACGAAGGCTATTTCGGCTCCGCTAATAAATAAAGGAAGTGTAAGTGTTCCCATAACACAAAGATAGGTATGAGGAGTGAGTTTTGCGCAGTTAGAAAGGAATTTTTTCTATAAAGGAGCCAAAAAGAAAGGCCCTGTCTCGATTTCACTGAAAACAAGGCCTTTCATTTTTTATGCAGAATAACAGATTATCCCTTGATTTTTTCTTTGAATTTATTGAACTCGCCCAACTTTTTACGTTTTGGCCAGGTGTTGTTAGAAGTATCAATATCTGCTGTTTCCTCATCCGGATCCACAACAATTTTCGTGATCTCCATTTCCGAAGCAATGACCATACCCACGGAAGCATCGTTCTTTCTCCATATTTGAACAGGATAGGTAACTCTTTTAGTAGAACCATCGCTATAGGTATATTCCGCAATAATCGGCATAGGAACTCCTCCGGGTTTTTCGAAAGTAACTTCGTAGAAAAACTTTGGATTTTTAAGTTTCGCCCTTTCCGCAGGAGTCAAATTATCCATAATATATTGCTGAAGTGTAACGACATCGTTCAAAGTGGCAGTTTCCATGCTCTCTTCGTAATCATCACTACCTTCCTCCACTAAATACACCAACAGAGGCAGATCGCTTTCTTTCATGCCGCGACTTTCCATCATTTGTCGCACCTCTGCATTCATCTTCGAGGTAACATAGAATTTTTTTACCTCCTGTACTCCTATATCTGAATAATCTGTCGTGAAGAACCAGGCTCTCCAGAACCAATCCAGATCTATCGCAGATGCATCTTCCATAGTTCGGAAGAAATCTTCAGGATTAGGATGTTTGAACATCCACCTTCGCGAATAAGTTTTAAAAGCATAGTCGAACAAATCGCGTCCCATGATGGTTTCACGTAGAATGTTCAATCCAACAGCCGGCTTAGAATATGCATTTGCTCCAAAATTATAAGTGTTCAATCCTTTGGTCATAATAGGTGCCATCCTATCCTGGTTTCCCGACATATAATCGACGATTGTCTTAGCAGGGCCACGACGTGATGGATATTTTTTATTAGGTGCTATCGCCTCAGGATAGGCTTGTCCAAAATCTTGTTCGGCCACATACTGCACAAATGTGTTGATCCCTTCATCCATCCATGTCCATTGACGCTCGTCGCTGTTTACAATCATAGGGAAGAAGTTATGTCCCACTTCGTGTATGATCACACCGAACATTCCATATTTCGTGCGCTCGCTGTAGTTTCCTTCTTTGTCCGGGCGGCCATAATTCCAACAGATCATAGGATATTCCATGCCTTGATTTTTTGCATGCACCGAGATCGCCTTATGATATGGATAGTTAAAAGTCATTCTGGAATAAGACTTCAAGGTACTCGCAACTACTATGGTTGACCATTCTCCCCATAAGGGATTTCCTTCTGGAGGATATACGGAAACTGCCATCACATCACGGTTTCCGATTTTCACAGCCATCATATCCCAAATATATCTCCGCGAAGATGCAAAGCCAAAATCACGAACATTTTCTGCTCTGAATTTCCACGTTTTAGTGCTCGTGGCAAATCCCTTTGAAGCAGCTTCAGCCTCGGCTTGAGTAACAATAACAACAGGTACACTATAGCTCTTTTTCGCCTGCGCATAACGCTTCATCATTGTTTTTGAAAATACTTCTTTTCTATTTATGAGTTCGCCTGTTGCATCCAATATGTGGTCTGACGGTACAGTGATGCTTACATTATAATTTCCGAAGGGTAATGCAAACTCATCACGTCCCCAAAACTGACTGTTCTGCCATCCCTCCACATCGCTATAGACGGCCATACGAGGAAAGAATTGGGCAATAACATAACCGTTATTTCCGTCTTCAAACTTCTCATAACCACTACGGGCACGATCGATAGTATGGTCCGGAATATTGTACCACCATTTGATAGAGAAGGAAAATTTCTCACCTGACTTTAAGTTTTTAGGCATTTCAACACGCATCATAGTACGATTGATCGTATAGGGTAAAGCTCTTCCTTTGTTGTCTTTTACATAGTCTAATTTAAAACCACCATCAAAGCCGTCTCCCATATACTTTCCTACAAAACTACTCGCCATCTCCGCCGGAAACGCGCCACTGGGTTCTATCAAAGGAGTTTTAGAATCCCTGGCTCTTTTGTTTTGATCCAATTGAACCCATAGGTACTCCAGATCGTCCGGAGAATTATTGGTATAAGTGATCGTTTCCTCTCCATATAAACGAGTATTTGTATCGTCCAAACGAATATTCATCACATAATCTGCTTGTTGTTGGTAGTATTCCGGTCCGGGGGCACCACTAGCACTTCTATATACATTAGGAGTAGAAAATTCCTCGTACAATTGCTTAAAACGGTTGTTATTGTAATGCCCGGGATCGCGTTCTTCTTTATCAGTTTCATTTTGAGCGTAGGTAACTCCTGCCGCGAGAAAAAGCGCAATCATGGAGAAATACTTAATTAAATTCATAGTTATTTTTTAGATCGTGATTATTAAAAAGTTTTTATAAAGGAGTTTAAATGGTTCTTTAATTGAACTTTAACACTCCTTTAGGATTATCGATATCCAAAATCAGACTTTTTCTTTTTTTAAAGCGTTTTATATGAATAATATTTTGCTGCTCCTCAAAGAGGTCTATCAACATTTTGTTTTCTACTTCTATGGTTTTCAATTCTGAAATGTTCTCCACTTCAATATAGCTTTTCACCACATCATTCTCGTATTCGTGGCCTAAATAAATCAACTTCACCGGAGTTCCATTCACCTTGATCTTCAGTTTCTGGAGTATATATTCCTTTAAAAAATTGGCGTCTTCGGAAGTTTCTTTTTCCGGGTCCAGAGATATGGATGGACTGTAGCGTTCTTGTAATACGTCTTCGATATCATCGATAAAGAGTTTGGTGATGATCTGCAAGGACTTTTCTTCCTGAGAATATTCGATCTTGGTGATGCTCACATAGAACTTATGGGCGGTAAAGGACAGGATCAAGGGCAGGGATATTACCAAAAACAGGATTCGAATTGATTTCATTATTTTATTTAATTATAAAGTATATTGGATGTATTGGTTATAGATTAGTTACAAATTCTATTCCTTTTTTTCAGAGAAACGCAAATTAGGCTCTTTTCCCTTACTATCAAAGGATTGGAGCACCAAATCATGATCTTCAACATTCTATTCATAATGAATTTCACTTGTCTCATCACAAAATGGAATCAACCCATTTTATTAAGTAATATAAGCTCGATTTATCAAGTGATAAAAGTAAGCTTTGTTTTCTTAGAGAAATCTTAATGTAGTAGTCAATGTTTTATTAAATTTGAAACTATATGCAGACCGAAGAACAAAGACACGAATTGCTATAATTAAACCAGTAAATGAAAAAATTGATCATTGCGAGCACTTCGACTATTTACGGAAGTGGATACCTCGAATACTTACAGGAAGCCCTTACTGAGTTATTCGTTGCTACTGATGAAATCCTCTTTATCCCTTATGCCCGGCCGGGGGGAATCTCTCATGACGCATACACGACGGCGGCGGCTAAGGCGTTTTCAACTTTCGGCCAAAAGATCGTTGGGGTACATACTTTTGACAACCCGGCGAAGGCCCTCCAGAAAGCCAAAGGAATATTTACCGGAGGCGGGAATACGTTTGTCCTGGTATCTCAATTATATAAAAACCAGCTAATGCAGCCACTTCGGGAGGCTATCTTCAATGGAGTGCCTTATTTAGGAACGAGCGCCGGTAGTAATATTTGTGGTGTGACCATGCAAACCACCAATGATATGCCTATAGTGTACCCTCCTTCTTTTAAAACTTTAGGTGTAGTACCCTTTAATATCAATCCGCATTACATCGACACTCCAATCGATAGTACACATATGGGCGAAACCCGTGAAACCCGGATCGAAGAATTTCATACACAAAATACACTTCCGGTTATCGGATTACGGGAAGGTAGTTGGTTACGAGTAACTGGAAATGAGATTGTATTGCTCGGGCCTCAATCGGCCCGGATCTTTGAACAACAAAAAGAAGCCTACGAAATTGAGCCATCGTCGCTCATTACACTAACTTAATTTCCAAGACTAGCAAAATAATAGTAACTTTAAGATTCCACTAAAAACGATATGAATCGAAAAGAATTTATTAAAAACTCGTTGATCATAGGTACAGGATTGAATGTCTTGCCTTCTTTTTCGATGGGTTTATTTCAGAATAGTTATTCCCGAAACCAATTGATAGGCTTAGGTAATCCCGATATAATTGGCGATTCATATACATCGAAGATGCACAAGGAAACCGTAATAGCCCTGGCAAAGATGAAGACGGCTGCTGCGCTCGAAAGTATTCGAATTGAAGTGGTTTCCGCCTACCGAAGTTTCCAGCGACAAAAAGAGATCTATGAAGACAAATACCAACGATATATAAGTCAGGGATTATCACCCACCGAAGCGATTGAAAAAATTGTTGAATATTCCACAATTCCCGGAACGTCACGTCACCATTGGGGAACCGATATCGACATCATCGACAGCAACGCAGCACAGCCCGAAAATATTCTTCAGGCAAGACACTTTCACGGCAAAGGGCCTTACTGCAAATTGAAAGAATGGTTGGATGAACACGCTGAATCGTTCGGGTTCTATGAAGTTTATACAGATGATCCTCATCGCAAAGGATTTGAATATGAACCATGGCATTTAAGCTATGCCCCAATCTCCAGACCCATGATGAAGGCCTATAAAGAATTGGACCTGAAAACTGTTTTCCAAGAAGAAAAGATCATGGGTAGCGAACACTTTACAGACGATTTTATTTCCAAATATCGCAATGAGAATATTTTGGATATCAACCCTGATTTGCTTTGAGATATAATCGCTTATGCTAATTCTATATTTTCAATTAAACCTTCACTCCTAAGCCATCCACATTGGATTTTGTTTTTATCTTTGTTGATCGTGCTCCGAAGTGCTAGCAGAGTAATTCAATTTTAACCATGAGTAAAAGAGTCCTCCTTATGATCCTCGATGGATGGGGTGTTACACAAGATCCTGCGGTTTCTGCAATTGCTCAGGCCAACACCCCTTTTATCGATTCACTATACCATACCTATCCCAACGCACAACTTCTCACCCATGGAATGAATGTTGGACTGCCGGAAGGTCAGATGGGGAATAGCGAAGTTGGTCATATGAATCTAGGGGCCGGACGCATTGTTTATCAGGACCTGGTGAAAATAAATTTGGCCGTTCAAAACAATACATTGAAGGATGAGAAGGAGCTTACGAATGCATTTCAATATGCAAAAGAGAATGAAAAAAAAGTACATTTATTAGGGTTGCTTTCCAACGGGGGCGTGCATTCGCACATCGAGCATTTAAAAGGATTGTTAACCGCTGCGAATGGTCAAAATTTGATTAAAGTATATGTTCATGTATTTACCGATGGCAGAGATGTGGATCCAGGATCGGGTATCGGTTTTATAGAGGAGATCGAAAACCATATGAAAAAAACCACCGGGAAAATCGCGTCCGTAATTGGGCGGTATTTCGCGATGGACCGGGATAAACGCTGGGAACGAATAAAGAAAGCATATGATCTGTTGGTCTTCGGAAAAGGAACAGCAACTACGACTGCTTCTGAAAGTGTACTTAAAAGTTATGCTGAAGGTATTACCGATGAGTTTATCGAACCTATTGTCATCACTGATCCCGGTACCACTCAAGATGCAATCTCCGTCGTCACTATATCAGAAGGTGATGTTGTTATCTTTTTCAATTTCAGAACCGATCGCGGACGGGAGTTGACCGAAGTTTTATCTCAACGGGATCACGAGGAACACCAAATGAAAAAACTATCCTTATACTATGTAACCATGGCCAATTATGACGATAGGTTCCATGGAATAAAAGTGATATACGAAAAGGAAAATTTGCAAGACACTTTGGGTGAAATCTTAGAAAAAAACGGAAAAACACAAATACGTGTTGCCGAAACCGAAAAATACCCTCATGTAACCTTCTTTTTCAACGGAGGAAGAGAAGAACCCTTCGAAGGAGAAAAACGCATCCTTTGTCCTTCTCCTAAAGTTGCCACCTACGATCTAAAACCAGAAATGAGTGCCTACGAAGTACGCGACAGCATTATCCCTGAGATCGAAGCACAAACAGCAGATTTTATCTGCCTGAACTTCGCAAATCCGGATATGGTAGGGCATACGGGTGTTATGGAAGCTGCCATTAAAGCCTGTGAAGTTGTAGATTCCTGTACTGAGAAAATTGTGAAAACCGCATTGAAAAACGACTATGTTACGATCATTATTGCCGATCACGGAAACAGTGAGACCATGCGTAACCCCGATGGCTCACCTAACACAGCTCACACAACAAATCCTGTACCTGTCATCCTGGTGGACAGCGATAAAAAATTCATAAAAAATGGCATTCTAAGCGATATAGCTCCAACGATCCTGGATATATTGGGGATCGAAAAACCCGAAAGTATGTCGCAACAATCTTTAATTCAAAAATAATTTCCATATGAAAAATTTAGTATATGTTTTTGCCTTCTTTCTTATTATAGCTTGCAAATCGAATCATGACAAAGAAGTTTCAGCAGAGGAAAACAGTTCTGAAAATACTTCCATAGAACTCAATATCCTCGTCCCCGATGAAGAAGACGGGGGTGAAATGCTATTGGGGATAATCAATCGCAAAGGTCTCGAAGGGGAACTATTCGAAGCATGGTTTGACGAAAATTATCAAGGACATATATTGGATACCGCAACGGTACAGGCCATAAAACCTCTTTTGAAAGATGTTACTCTAAAAGTATTTTTGGGATCCTGGTGTGAGGATAGTCAAAGGGAAGTGCCAGCGTTGTTCAAGATCTTGGACGCTACTGATTATAATTACGACCGATTGGAATTGATCGCTGTCACACATAACAAGGACACTCCCCAAGGCTATGAAACAGACTTCGATATTGAATATGTCCCTACCATTATCATATCCAGGAATGGAGAAGTACTGAATCGAATCGTGGAATATCCTCAAATGACCTTGGAAAAAGACATGCTCACCATTTTGCAAGGTGAGCCATACAAACACGCTTACGAAGATTAAAACGATTATTCTTCGTAATTTCGTGGCCTAAGTGTATCCCCGATGATAAACGAGACTATAACCATTGCTGTAGATTTTGATGGGACGATTGTCGAGGACAATTACCCGAACATTGGCAAACCGCTACTTTTTGCGTTTGATACGTTGAAAAAACTACAGGAGAAAGGACATCGATTGATCCTATGGACTTACCGTCACGGTGCAACGCTTGATGAAGCTGTTGAATTTTGTAAAGAAAATGGTGTCACATTCTATGCGGTGAACAAAAGCTTTCCCGAAGAAATTTTTGAATTAAAATACAGCCGGAAAATAAACGCAGATATGTTTATCGATGACCGTAACTTTTCCGGGAAGGTAAGTTGGGGTGAGATCTATCAAACAATAGTAGGTGAGGAAAAACCTCAGGCTACAAAAACAAAACGAAAAAAAAACTGGTTCCGCCTGTAGGATATGATCATTACCAAGACAAGAGAAGAAATTGAATTAATGCGCGAAAGCGCACTTGTAGTTTCAAGAACATTGGGGATGTTAGCGAAAGAGGTAAAACCCGGTACCACTACTATCCATCTGGATAAAATTGCTGAAGAATTTATTCGAGATCAAGGCGCTGTTCCCGGATTTTTAGGTTTGTACGATTGCCCCTCCACCCTTTTAACCAGCGTTAATGAAGCCGTGGTTCATGGGCTGCCTATAGACAAACCCTTGAAGGAAGGCGATATTGTGGCTATTGACTGTGGAGCTGTAAAAAATGAATTTTATGGAGACCACGCCTATACTTTTGAAGTGGGTGAAGTGGATCAAGAAACCCGGAAATTACTGCGAGTAACCAAGGAGTCACTCTATATAGGCATCAGAGAATTGAAAGTGAACAATCGCGTTGGTGACGTTGGATATGCTATTCAAAAATACTGTGAGTCCTTTGGATATGGCGTTGTACGCGAATTGGTTGGGCATGGCTTAGGTAGAAAACTGCATGAGGATCCGGAGATACCCAACTATGGCAGACGTGGTCGTGGTAAAAAGTTACTGGAAGGAATGACAATTGCGATCGAACCAATGATCAATCTGGGGACTCATCAGGTGACCCAACTAAAAGATGGTTGGACCATTGTGACCAAAGACGGAAAACCCAGTGCCCATTTTGAACATAATGTTGCTATTGTGGATGGGAAACCGGAATTGTTATCCACATTTGGTTATGTTTACGAGGCCTTAGGGATCACCAGCGATGAAGAGCAGGAGTTTCAGGCAAACGACTTAGTGTTGTAATTCATTTGAAATGCAAAAGGTCTTTAGGTTTTTTCTGAATTTAATTCCCCGCCCATTCTTAATCAGGCTGAGTTATTTCATTCGCCCGGTTATCGCTCTTTTTTTATGCGGGAAAAGATATACCGACCCTATTAATGGAAGATCCTACCGTAAATTTCTACCCTATGGATACGAAATTGTACGAGAGAATGTACTGGCCCCGGGAACATTCTCGTTGGAACGGCATAGGCTATTTTGGTTGTATCTAAAAAATGAGACTTCTTTTTTTACTGAAAATCATAAAGTGCTTCATTTTGCTCCTGAGCAAGCGTTTTTAAAAAGATTCAGAAAATTAAAAAACCTCGACTACACCACTACGGATCTTAACTCTCCCATCGCCGATGTAAAAGCAGATATTTGTGATCTACCCTTTGAAAATGATCAATACGACTTTATTATCTGCAATCACGTCTTGGAACACATTCCGGATGATCTGAAAGCCATGGAGGAATTGTATCGCGTTCTTGCTCCCGGTGGGATCGCCATCATACAAGTTCCTTATGACAGAAATCGTCCCGTTTCTTTTGAAGATGACTCCATAACCGATCCCAAAGAACGCGCTCGTGTTTTTGGGCAATATGACCACGTTCGCATTTACGGGATGGACTACTTTGAAAAGTTAGCTTCGGTAGGATTCAACGTTGAAAAGGTGGATTATACGGCAAAACTTTCTCCAGAGCTCATTGAAAGATACCGCTTGCCAGAAGGTGAATTAGTGCCGGTTTGCAGGAAATAAGTCTCGGTTTATAAATGCAGACCGCAAATTTGTAAATCAACTGTCTATCTTTTTGTAAATCACTGTTTTCAGTGATACTTTAGAACTTGCGTAGCGACTGATTCACTCCAATTCCAGAGACGGTAGCGAATATTGTGGCCATCTTACCCTGAAACGATGAATTTCATTCTACCAAAAGATCTTTAAATCCGGAGGTTACGAATACCTGTGTTTCGTTATTACCTTTAGTATGTGTTAAATAGGCTTCGATTTGCGGAAGTTCTGATAATAACTGTTTGGTATTTTCGAAACCCATAGCCATAAAGGCGGTGGCATAGGCATCTGCCAACGCACATGTGGACGCTATAACTGTTGCACTCGTCACATCGCTCTGTTCTGCCCTTCCGGTATGCGGATTGATAATATGTACATATTTTTTACCGGTAATATCATCTACCCTAAATTTTCGATAATTCCCTGAAGAGGCCATCCCCTTATCCTTTAGGACAACTGTAGCGGTATAACTTCGGTCTTCGAGTTTTGAATCAACGGCTTCAATCCCGGCAATCCAATACTTTCCTTCTTTTAGGTTAGTACCCTTGGCTAAAATTTCACCACCTAACTCGATGATGTAATTGGAAATACCTTCCGATTCCAAATAAGTACCCATGAGATCAATTCCATAACCTTTGGCCACAGCGTTAAAATCGAAGTAGATCTGCGGGTATTTTTTCTTTACGGTACCTTCAGCGGTAATCATCACTTTTTTAAATCCCACATACTGCAATAACGAATCCAAGGTCGAACTATCAATTTGTTTTAGTGGTTTTACATCTCCAAAACCATAAGCATTTCGTAATACTCCAATGGTAGGGTCGAAGAATCCCTTTGATTTGTTGTACACTATTTCGGAGATGCGATATACTTCCTTAAAAATAGCATCTACAACCAGCGTGGAATCCCCTTTATTTATTTTTGATATATCACTATTGGGCATATAGGTGCTCACCGATCTATTGACCCTATGGATCACCGAATCGATTCCCTTTTCAGCATAGAAAACATTCTTGGAAAAATACTGAATGGTATAGGTAGTACCAAAAGCATTTCCTTTTAACACAGTAGCTTTCGGAGTTTCATTTCCGCAGGAAATAAACAGAAGAAAGACAGTTATGAGGAGTATTGGTTTCTTCATATTATTTTATCTCTTGCAATCCATTGCGGACCATAGTGTAATCTTTGTCATTAATCATCCTTTCTTGTCAGTGAAAAAATAAAAATTAACTGCTGTTGCGATAAGTAAGATTACAACAATTACTTCAGAATAACATCATAAAAAAGCCATTCGCCTGATGCGAATAGCTCTTCATTATTATAAATTAGTGGAAGTTACCTTTTGACGATACGTTTGGTGATCGAACCATCTTCGGTAGTAATAGTAATGAAGTAA
>SMXJ01000121.1 GCA_004356305.1 Bacteroidota bacterium
AATATCTCCTTTCAATTGGGTTCCTTCGTTAATTCTGTTTTGGCTAACTGTTGGTTCCATAATCCTTTTTTCTTTTTTTTCTGAAAACATAACGCTATTAATTTTGGGGATTACTGTTTTCTTCTTCCATATTGATGGAAGTCAAATAGTCCTCCAGGTTTTTATGAATCTGAATCACTTTGTAATTTGACGACGATATTTCGAAAAACGCGCGTTTGATCTTAAATTCCTTTTTCTCTTCCAACACCTCCGCGAATCCTCTTCCTCCCCGCTTTGAGCTCAGGCCATGGATAATAACAAAATTGGTGCTAGGATTGTAATAGTCCATTGAAGCCGACATACGGGTGTAATTAAAATAGGTGATGGCTTCATTGAGCTTTTCCAACAAAGCGGCAGCTTCTTCCTGTTCGGTAGCCTCAAATTTGTACACCACCTTCCAAGTCTTCACTTCTTCTGCTTCAGGCACAAATTCCTTTGTCGCCAATCCGGGTAAAACCGTAGCATAGATCTTTTCTGCTTGTTTTCCTTCTTCAGACTGTGGATAATTAAGCGCTACAAAATTCAAGGCTTTTTTATAGGCTTCGAACCCGTCTTGTCGTGCCAAGGCAGTGGCCTTTAATAGTTCGAGTTTGGGAACAATGTCATTCCCCGTATAAAGAGAGATATAGTCGTCGGCGGTATCAATTACATACTGGTAATTAGAAGCTTCAAACTCCTTATACAGCGCTTTGTATTTAAACTCCGGGCTAGACTCGTCTGTGGCGAGTTGGGCATTGGGATTTCTTAAAATTTCGGCATAACGCGAATCCGGATGATTGGTTAAAATATCATTCTTCCAGCTTTCGGCGAGAGCGGTATTCTCTAAAATATAATATATCTTATACAAGTTATATTTGGCGGGAAGCAATAATCGATCCTGAGGGTTATAGCTCAACAATTTTTCAAGTCTATCAACGGCCAGGCCATATTCCCGAAACTTCACTTTGTAAATTAAACCGAGTTGGTAGTATGCAAAATTTCTATCACCCGTCAAACTGTCAATTACTTTTGGGTCCTTAGGTATTCTTGAAAGATACGTTTCCGGTTTGTACAATTCGCTTTCTGAAATGGGCTCTTCCTTCCCTTCTGCGATCTCAATATCACTCAAGGTATTTCTTTTGGAGGAAAGTCGCCAGTTATCTTCCAGCTTTCTATTCCCCCATATTTTACTGAATTCCACTCTTCCATAGGCAACCGTTGTACTATTGTAAAAATAAAACTTGCTTCCTTTGGAGCCCTCTTCTTTTTGTTGTTTTTTGTAAAACTCCTTGTTTGCAATACTCTCTTTTGCTTTGACACTTTCAATGGAATCTGCAATGGCTTGCTCTTTAAGTTTTGATGTATACTCTGTAAAAAAGGCCAATTGTTCGGCTTCACTCATGGCCGCAATTCTTAAGATAGAATCATTCTCTGCAGCAATGTCTTCATACTTAATGACATCGTCCAGGTTTTCACGTTTCTTTTTCACTCGTCTCCAGGTGCGGCTATTTTCTACTAAATAGGTCAATGTGCTGTCGTAGTAAGCCCCCGCTATTCTATACTCGGCGTTGTCAAAATTAATCTCGGCAAGGGTGGAGTAGTTGACAGATTGTAATGTTCGATCCTCACGAAATGCCCGGAGCGATTTATTGTAATAAATGACAGCGGTATCAATATTAACGATATTGAGGTAGTACTCCCCCATCTGATTGTAAATAATATCCAGATAAGGTCTGTTTTCACGGTTCTCTTCTAAGTCCTGAAGCAATTCCAAAAACGCTATTCGATCTTCTTTCTCGTAATCAAAATTGCGCCCCTGAGCGATATATGCGTTGATCATATATACGCGTGGTGACTTACGGTTTAGGTCGATCACCTCCTGAAAGGCAAGATTCGCACTGTCCTTAAATCCTAAACGGTTATAGAGTTGTCCTTTTATATAGCTGTAGCGACCTTTCAGCTCATTGTCTTTTACATAAGTTGAAGCCAACTTAATGAAAGGCAATGCGGCGTCCAAAGAATCTAAGTTCACAAAAGCCTGAGCCATGATCGCAGAGGCATCTGCTTTATCCTCTTCGCTCAAGTCTTCATTATCTAATAATTTGGCCAATTCCTCCAAAGCGATCTCTTCATTATTCAATCGAATATTTGTTTTGGCCTTCCACATTTTTGCCTGGTTAATGCTGTTGCTTGTGGGGTATCTGTTCAGAATAAAATTAAAGGCATCCTGAGAGGCGATAAAACGTTCATCATAATATCTGGCCTTCCCAAAAAGCATATAGGCCTCATCAATTTGTGGGTTGTATTCTTTCCCATCGATATAGATGGAATGTTTTTGGATGGCCTTCGCGGCTTTCTCTTCGGCCCGATTGAAATTCGGGTTGGTCTGATTTCCGGGTAGGGTTAATTTATCTTTTATCTCAATACGCTCAACAGGAAGGATTTCCCAAAAATTATCGCGAAATGACAATGCAAGCTCTTCTTTGCCATCAATAAAAGCAACATCACCATTGTACAAGGCATTGAACTCTGCCGTAACGGCGTGATAGTTTCGACTCATGAAACTGCTCTTCTTTCGCGAACAAGCCGCTAGAAGCAAAACCGTTACTAAAAGTAGCGTAATTTTTTTTGCGTATTTCATCAATATTGAAATTTCTTTCAAATGGTATGATATTGTAACTTAAAACCTCTGTATTTAGTATAATAACCCCTCTAAGGGAGCGTAAAAATACGTTTCTTTTTCATATCTCACTGAATTTGAAGTAAAATTTGACCGGCTTTCCTGCCTTACCGGGTCATTAGACAAATATTCCTTCGTACTTTTGTCAAAATTTTTTACCATGAGCGACTTTCATAGTCTTTCAATTTCCGAAGTAAAAAACGAAACCCCAAATTCGGTTTCAATTACTTTTGAAATCCCTGATCGGCTTACTAAAATATTCACGTTCAAGGCGGGTCAGTACATAACGCTAAAACACAATATCGAGGGTGATGAAGTGCGGCGGTCCTATTCCCTATGTACTAGCCCTAACAGCCATGTATTGAAAGTTGGTGTTAAAAAAGTTAAGGATGGTCGTTTTTCTGTCTTCGCCAATGAGATCCTGAAAGCCGGCGACACCCTGGAAGTGATGCCACCTAAAGGAAATTTTAAGTTTGAACCTAATGAAGCTGATCAAAATAAATATGTGGCCTTTGCTGCAGGAAGTGGCATTACCCCGGTAATCTCAATCATTAAGGACGTATTGGAAAGCGAGTCTAAAAGTTCATTTGTATTGGTTTACGGTAATCAAAATCTAAAAGAGACTATGTTTTACGCTGAACTACAATCGCTTCAACAAAACAACGCCGATCGTTTCAATATAGAATACATCTATAGCCGAAGTAAAGAAGAAAATGCACTTCGCGGTCGCATTGACCGATCGGTCGTCAATTATTTACTCAAGAACAAATATGGCGAATCAAAGTTTGACCGATTTTATCTTTGTGGCCCTAAAACCATGATCGATGTGGTATCCGAAACTTTAAAAGATCGAGGAGTAACCAAAGAAAAGATCCTGTTCGAACTGTTCACTTCATCCGAAGAAGGCGAACTGAGTGATAACCATGAGGGAAACACCACTGTCACCATAACATTGGACGATGTAACCGACACATTTGTCATGTCAAAAAAACAAAGTGTATTGGACGCGGTTTTAAATAAAGGTCTCGACGCCCCTTTTTCCTGTCAAGGAGGAATATGCAGTACCTGCATGGCTCGCCTGATCAAAGGCAAAGTGGAAATGCGTAAAAATGAGATCCTCACCGACGAAGAATTGGAGGAAGGCTTTATCCTTACTTGCCAGTCACATCCTATTACCCCTACTTTGGTGATCGATTATGATGATGTTTAACACATCGATGAATAATTAAATAATCCAAACCAAGGATTGCGAAACATCATATTGTAAACCCAGCACCTTCCGGGTTTCGGAAATCTGGAAGGTCTATTCTGAAAACCACCTAAAAAACGCATTTTGTCCGGATAGAGCCAAACATTCTGACACGACATGTGGCGAGTGTTCATCCCGTCTTTACTGTTTTTTCGAATAAAGGTTGAGCAAACTTTTATGAATGGAACGTTTATTATGTGATTATTTCACAGCAGTAATTCCAGTATTTTATCTATAACCTTTTTTGTCTCTATGGTTTGCATTACATTTTCATAGTCCGAAGGAAATTTATTGCCATAAACCGAGGTTGGAATAAGAGGATATTGATTTCTATCCGCTTTCAATTGGTTATCATCCGGTTGTTGGTAAGGTGTAAACCCTGCATAGGGGTGTGTTACCCCCCAAAGTGTAATAACGGGTATCCCAAGCATGGCTGCTAAATGTCCATTAGCACTATCCATGGAAAGCATCAGGTCCAGATTAGAAATAAGATGGAGTTCTTCTGTGAAAGAGAGTGCCTCTGCCACATTGGTAACACTGCTGAATTGTGTTTCCAGTTCTTTTAATTTTTCCATCTCTTCTTTTCCTCCACCAAAAAGAAGAACGCGATATAGCTGTGTATCCTCCAAATGAGTCAGAACTTCTTTCATCATTTCCAACGGATACGTCTTGCTTTTGTACGCTGCAAATGGAGCAATCCCAATACATTTTTTTGGTGCTGCACCAATAAGCGCGTGTAAACGAGGATTTAATGGCTTACGATCCGGGAAGATGGCAAAGGACAAATCTATTGGGTGTCCTAACAACTCAAATACATCGGCATAACGTTGATGAGTGGATTTTAATTTTACAATGTCCATCCCTTTTGCGTTGACTAATTTCTTTTTTTCGGCTCTACCCTTATCAATTGTCACCGATCTAATTCCCCTAAGTCGAAGAATGCGTGTAATATTTTTCGAACGAATAACATTATGCAGATCGGCTATTGCATCTATTCCCAGCAATCTTGCTTCTTTTGCCAATTTTAATAACCCTAATCCTTTATGCTTTCCGTACACATCCGCTTCAAGAAAATGAACGTTTGGAATATCCGTAAAGAGGGGCTCATAACTTCTTCGTGAAACCACAGTCAATTTTACATCAGGATGGGTTTGTACCACCAGGCGTAATACGGGTACGGTCATCGCTACGTCACCCATTGCGGAAAGGCGGATGACAAGTATATGTGAGGGTTTGGGCATACTGATAAAAAACCAAACCTTCCGGGTTTTTAAAACCAGAAAGGTTTACTATTTGATTACTTTTGGCCTCTTAAAACCGGGTTAAGCTCATCATCGTTGTACATCTTCATCTGTTTATAAACTTTCATGAATTTTCTGCCATTTTCTATATCGTCGATCAACTGCTGGATGGCAGTACTCAAATCCACGCGTTGTTCCAGTAAAACATCTAACTTCTTCCGGCAAGATTCACGGTGAGTTTGAGAGGCGTCCTCCCGGTTAGCTTCTTCGTTCATATGATAGACCTTCAACGCCAAAATAGACAATCGGTCCACACCCCAGGCCGGACTTTCGGTGTTGATCGTAGCAGAATCTAAAACCGTCACATTGGAATATTTCTCTAGAAAGTAACCATCGATATACTCTACCATATCCGTCCTGTCCTGATTAGAGGAGTCGATCTTTCGTTTTAAAACCAAAGCCGCAACCGGATCAATATCGGGGTCGCGAATAATATCCTCATAATGCCATTGTACAGTGTCTATCCAACATTTTCGGTACAACAAATGCTCCAGCAAAGAGTCGTCTTTATCATAAGGACTGGAAAATGTTTGATAGGGGTTGTTGATGATATGATATTTATCAATGACTTCTTGAAATATTTTATCGGCAGTTTCTGTGAACATTGTATTCTACTTTACTATTGAATTTTAACTTAATGAACAAGAAATAATCACTGTTTCAATTCTGGTTGCAAAGGTATCATATTTTGTCATAGTAAGGTGTAGAGGTTGTGTGGCATAGCTTCAATCCCAGGTCCTTTTTATAAGAAAACTAACACTATTGGTAACAACACAAAGATCCATAGCAGGATTTCCCTGAACCAGATTTCAGATCTCTTTTCAAAATAAACCGAAATCACTATCGCTGTCGGCGTAAGAATAAAAATTAGTTCTCCTCCGGTTTTTTCGGAAGAAATTATGGCCATGAATATCGAAACTCCTAAAACATATAGTACTAATCTACGATTGGTCCGGTCCTTTTTCATTACCGATGACAAGGTTGCCAAATACGAAATGGTTGTCCAAATAAGAGTGGCTGAAATAAATGTGATAAATATGAGAATTTTCTTTGACGCATAGCTCGAATAATCAAATGATCCTTCTTCAAGCCATTGTTGAAACCATATAAAAGGATCATCCCTTAATAAATGATATGTCATGTACATTAATAACAGTCCCGCCCATCCAATAAAGGGAATCAAGTAATACCGAATACTTTTATGAGGGATGCCCATTATCCCGACATAAAGAGGGATGAATAAAAGTAAACACCAGAAATAAAAAGCAGATGCAATGACTATCCATATTGTGGCATCGAGTATTTTCCGCTCGACATTCTTAAAGGATCGCAGGCTAAAAATTCGGCGTAAGGACAATAGCAAAAATACATTGGCCATAACTACATCGAGCTCGTTACTCCAGTCCGAAAGCATCATAGCACTACAAGAGAATATTAGTATGGCATAGGTGTTTAACCGGGTGAGTCTGTTTTTGCGTATAATAAAATCCAGGAATAACATAGAGAAGATCAACAGGCCAACAGCGCCTGATACCATAAAGATTTCCTTGGAACTCACAGTTAAATCCGGATTTGATAAATAGCTCAGACCTGAGATAACCAAAATGTAACAGATCAGCAACAGAAAATTTAATGGCCTGGATTTACCAAAAAAGCTTGTAAGCATGAGACTTTATTCATATTTTTGCGGTATAAATATACAGATATGTCTTGGAAAGGATTTTTTGAAGGAATACAGGAATTCGCAGAAGAGGTAGCTTTTGCTCCTTATAATGCATTGCGAAGTATAGAATTAGAAAGCTGGTGGGGTGCGAATGTGGTATCCTGGTTGTTTCTTATCAGCGGTTTTGTGGCCTTTATCTATTGGATGTGGCAGTTGGCTAAGGTTAACGCCAGCGGGTCAGAGGATAGAAGTCAAATTTCACATTCTTATCTGGGAGAGAACTGATTACAGATCAAAACCGATATCGGTTCTATAATACATCTTATCAAAATATAGTTCTTCTATGTTTCGATAAGATTTTTTTAGCGCCTGTTTGAAATCTGTATCCAGCGAAGTCACTGCTATTACACGACCTCCATTTGTGACTGTCACTCCATCTTTTACAGCAGTTCCAGCATGAAAAACTATGGAATCGCCAATGTGTTCTATGCCAATTATTTCTTTTCCATTATCGTAAGCTTCGGGGTAACCACCGGAAACCAACATTACGGTAGCTGCCGCTCTTTGGTCAATTTCGAGGGAGATCCCGTCCAATTTCTGAGTGGCCGTCGCTTCAAACAGATCGACCAGATCATTCTTGATCCTTGGAAGTACAACTTCGGATTCGGGGTCGCCCATACGAACATTGTATTCGATAACGAAGGGTTCGTTATCTACTTTTATTAGCCCAATAAACACAAAGCCTTTGTAGTCAATCTGCTCTTCTTTTAAACCATTGATGGTGGGAATGACAATCTGATCTTCGATCTTACGCATCAAGGATTCATCTGCAAATGGCGCCGGGGAAATAGCCCCCATACCCCCGGTATTCAAGCCTGTGTCTCCTTCACCTATTCGTTTATAATCTTTGGCGGTAGGAAGAATTTTATAGTTTTGCCCATCCGTCAAAACGAAAACACTCAATTCGATTCCGTCGAGGAATTCTTCAATAACCACCGTCGAACTCGCTTCGCCAAACTTGGAATGAGAAAGCATATTTTCCAATTCGGTTTTAGCTTCATTCAAGTCGTTTATGATCAAGACTCCTTTCCCGGCTGCCAGACCATCGGCTTTAAGCACGTATGGAGATTGCAGGGTTTCCAAAAAGCTCTTTCCCTCATCCAAATTTTCGGCTGTGAAGCTCTCATAGGCTGCTGTTGGAATACCATGTGCCATCATAAATTCTTTTGCCCGTTCTTTGCTTCCTTCAAGGAGGGCACCTTTTTTTGAAGGGCCGATGAGCATGACATCTTTCAATGAACTACTGTCTGCAAAATAATTATAAATTCCATTGACCAAGGGGCCCTCCGGACCAACTACCACCATTTCAATTTTATTCTCCAGTACACATTGTTTAATGGCTCGAAAGTCGTTCACTGAAATAGCTACATTTTCAGCTATCAGTGCAGTGCCCGCATTTCCAGGTGCGACAAAAAGATTTTCACAGCGCGGACTTTCTGCAATTTTATAGGCAAAAGTGTGTTCACGGCCGCCGGATCCTAATACGAGAATGTTCATAGTTATCAGATTGGTTTGCTGAGCAAAAGTAATTTATTTTTGTTCGAAGACAAGACTCGTGAACAATAAAAATCTGTCGCTTTTGGCTATTTCTGAAACAAGCTGTCTATTTAAAATTTGTAACTTGAACCGAAATATTCGCGCGTTGAATTTGTTTGAACTCACTTTAAAAATGAACGGTTTCCCGATCTCGGAAGCCAAAGCGCAGCTCCAGAAAATTCAGTTAATTCCCGAACATGATTATAAAGACTACGTTTTAGAAAAGCGGCAGGAAATATTCGGTTTTCATGTTTCTGAGAACCCTTTTTATCAAAACTTTGTGGGCTCAAATAAAATAGCCTCCTGGGAAGATGTTCCCGTGATGCAAAAGGCCGATCTGCAAAAACCATTGATCGAACGTCTTAGCGAAGGATATTCTAAAAAGCAGGTTTATGTGAATAAAACGAGTGGTTCCAGTGGCCATCCATTTATTTTTGCCAAGGATAAATTTTGTCATGCCTTGACCTGGGCGGAGATATTGGATCGTTTTGGATGGTATGGGCTGGATTTTCACCAATCCTTTCAAGCGCGTTTTTACGGTATTCCGTTGAATGTTATCGGGTATAGAAAAGAGAGGTTTAAGGATAAGCTCAGCAGGAGATATCGGTTTCCAATTTTTGATCTTTCCGATCAAAAATTAGAGCGATTCCTCCGGGTATTCCGAAGAAAGAAATTTGAGTACATCAATGGCTATACAAGTTCGATAGTGCTATTTGCAAAATTCCTTCAGAAGAAAAATTTGGTCCTTACCCAAGTTTGTCCAACCTTAAAATACTGTGTTGTAACCAGTGAAATGCTCTATGACAGCGATAAGAAATTGATGGAAGCCACCTTTGGTGTCCCTGTGGTAAATGAATACGGTGCGAGTGAGCTCGACCTCATCGCTTTTACAAATCCCAGGGATGAATTTATAGTGAACAGCGAAACACTTTTCGTTGAAATTTTGGATGAAAATAACCATACGGTTCCCCACGGAACCTCGGGGCGAATCATAGTAACAGGACTTTACAATAAAGCCCATCCCATGATACGTTATGACATTGGCGATACGGGAGTTCTTTCAACAACCAGCACTTTTAAATCACCTGTCTTACAAAAACTGATAGGCCGAACCAATGATGTGGCAAAGCTGCCGGGAGGCAAAACCGTCCCCGGACTTACCTTTTATTATGTCACCAAAAGTGTTATTGAAGATGATGGGAACGTGAAGGAGTTTGTGATCGAACAAACCGCATTGGATACATTCAAGATCAGTTATACTTCGGAAAGGCAACTTACCGATACTGAAACTCAGACGATCAAAAAAGCACTATATCAATACCTCGAAAACGACCTCAACCTGGTCTTTGAACGAGTGGTCAATCTGGAGCGAAGCGAAAGAGGAAAATTGATGCAGTTTATCTCCAGCCTATAAGGTTGTTTGAGATTCGAATTTCTCAATATGTTTAGGGCGAACAAGGAAATATTCCCAAAAGAAACGCAGTAAATAAAATACAGATCCAAGCCATGAATAGCCAAGGTGTTTGTGATAAAACCTGAAGTTATAGCTCACTAAATTCATTTTGTTCGAGCTAATTGAACCTTCCCTCACTCTGTAATACGCCAGATCCTCTTGCAATCCCCTTGCCGGATCTCCGCTTTTTTTGATGGCTTCTAACCAAACAGCCCAGTCTTGACGTTTGCGAATGCCGGGAGCTAGTATTTTTCCTAATTGAGAAGCTTTATAAACTCCCGTCAAGTTGCCGATATAATTGTTGCGATGTTGTTTTTCATAGGAAAGAAGGGGAAACGCCTTAATTCTTTTATTCAGAAGATTTCCTGCTTCGTCCATATGTAAATAACTTGTGAACGAAACCGCACAATCGTTCTCTACCATAAAATTTATCTGTTTTTCCAGCTTCGAGGGATGCCATAGGTCATCGCTATCCAGAAAAGCGATATAATCCCCTTTGGCCACTTCTGTAGCGTGGTTTCTACAAAATGCAGCCCCTTTGTTTTCATAAAGTTTTATAAGATGGATTCTGTTGTCTTGAAGTGCTTGCTGTTCAACAATAGCTGTGGAAGCATCCACAGAGGCATCGTCCACGATTATATGTTCCCAATTCGAGTAAGTCTGGTTTAGAACACTTTCCAAAGTTTGGGCAATAAATTTTTCAGCATTAAACAAAGGTGTAATAATGGAAATCAAAGGGGTTGTATTAATAGGCTCTTTCTTCACCTCGGAACGTGTTGTACACAGTTTGGGATACTATTTTAAGATCTAATATTAACGACCAGTTTTCCAGATAGAATATATCATATTTTACCCGGTTGATAATGTGATTTTCATCCTCAACTTCTCCCCGGTAACCACTAACCTGGGCCAATCCCGTGATCCCCGGTTTGATAAAATGGCGAACCATAAATTTATCGACTCTTTCGGCATACATATGTGTATGGCTTACCATGTGTGGACGTGGGCCCACCACACTCATTTCACCCTTGAGCACATTGATGAACTGTGGTAATTCGTCAATACTGGTTTTTCTTATGACCTTTCCGATTCGGGTAATACGAGGATCATCTTTTCGTACCTGGTGCAAATTTGCCATAGGATTAGGGCGCATCGATCGAAATTTATAACAGAAGAATTCTTTGTAATCCAAGCCATTTCGCCTCTGTTTAAAGAATACGGGGCCTTTGGTCTCTAATTTAATAATTAGCCCCAGCAATGGCGTAAGCCATGACAATATCCCAAGGATTATTAGGAGAGCCAAGGTAATATCGAAGCCCCGTTTTATGAATTTGTTAAACGGCTCTTCAATTGGAATTTTACGCATGGAAAGTATGGGTAAAAACCCATAATAGGTAAAGTCCAGTCTTTTGGTGTAAATTTCTTTGTTGTCGGGAAGGAATTTTAGAATTTTTAAATTGTTGTCTGCAAAATCAGTAAGCTTAGTAAGGTTCTCGTTACTCAACTCTGCAACCGAAGAGTAAATTTCATCAATATTGTTATTCTTTATAAAGTCCAGACATTCTTCCATAGAGGCTTTATCGGGGCCGTTTAGATCAAATATTTGCTTGAGATCATAGCCATATTCCGGGTTGTCATCAAAAAATTTGCGAAGCTGATCCGTTTTTTGGTTCAATCCTAAAATTACAACTCTTCTCAAGTTTCCTCTCAAAAGCACTCTGTATTTTTTGAGAAGATAGTAGATGGCAAGCTTAGCGATCGTTATGTATAGTATTACCTGAAGGGCATATTTTATTATTGAAAGCGGAGCTTGTCCCAATTCACTATAAAAGCCAAAAAACGCAAACACCAATAAAAAGAATAGAACTCCTTGTTTTCCTACCAATGACAGGAGCTTTGTCACTCTGGTGAAACGATATATCTCATAGAAATTGGATCGCATCGAGATAAATATCCAGGCGATCGACACAAAAATCACATAGTTAAGAAACAGGAAGTTTGACTCGAAAAATTGACGGGCCATTATATGGATTATCAATAGATCGATGATATAGGAAATAGGTCGTAAAAACCCTGAATATCTGCCTGTTTTAAATATCATTCTTAAAACTTGTTATGCTTTGAAAAGTCTTTGTGATCCCGTTTAGCGAGTTCGTCTTTCGATAGATTCTTAAAATAATCGTATGTTCTTTTCATCCCTTCTTCTCTTGTCACTTTTGGTTCCCAGCCCAGGATCTCTTTTGCTTTTGAAATATCCGGCTGTCTCTGCAAGGGGTCGTCTTCGGGTAATTTTTCGAAAATAATCTTTTGACCGGTGCCGGAAAGCTTGATGATCTCTTCAGCAAAATCGAGGATAGTAATTTCATCCGGATTACCAATATTTACAGGTAGCGTATAATCACTAAACAGCAAGCTACATATTCCGTTTACCTGATCATCTATATAACAAAAAGATCTTGTTTGCAACCCATCGCCAAAAACTGTAATATCTTCTCCTCTAATCGCCTGACCCATAAAAGCAGGGATCACTCTACCATCATTCAATCGCATTCTCGGGCCATACGTATTGAAGATCCTAACAATACGAGTATCAAGGCCATGGAACCGGTGATAGGCCATGGTTATGGATTCTTGAAAACGCTTCGCTTCATCATACACGCCACGAGGTCCTATGGTGTTCACGTTACCATAATATTCCTCGTTTTGAGGGTGTACCAAAGGATCTCCATATACTTCGGAAGTAGAAGCGATTAGGATCCGGGCATTCTTCTCTTTGGCCAAACCCAATAAATTATGGGTTCCTAACGAACCAACCTTTAAGGTTTGGATGGGTATTTTCAAATAATCTATAGGACTTGCCGGTGAGGCAAAGTGAAGGATATAATGTATCCTTCCGGGAACGTGTACAAATTTTGTGACATCGTGATGATAGAACTCGAACGAGTCAATTTTAAACAGATGTTCGATGTTTTTCAGATCGCCCGTAATAAGATTATCCATCCCTATCACGTCATAACCTTTGGCAATAAACTTATCACAAAGGTGGGAGCCTAAAAATCCGGCGGCTCCGGTGATCAACACTCTTTTATTCGTTTCGTTCATCGTATCATTTTGTTTCTTTTCTTCCAATGGAAACATACTTAAATCCTTCTTTGACCATCTCTTCTACTGAATATAAATTTCTTCCGTCAAAAATAACAGGGGCGGTTAACAGCTCTTTCACTTTTGAAAAACTGGGGGATCTAAAGATGCTCCACTCTGTACAAATAACCAACGCGTCGGCATTTTCCAGGGCCTCATACATGGAGTTGGCATAGGTGAGTCTATTCCCAAAACGCTTCTCGATATTATGCATTGCCTCCGGATCAAAAACGGTCAGTTTCGCTCCTTTTTCCAGCAGGGCATTCATAATATCCATGGAGGGTGCTTCCCGAATATCGTCGGTTTCCGGCTTGAAGGCCAATCCCCAAATCGCTATATTCTTCCCATTTAAATTATTACTGAAATGTGCTTCTATCTTCGGAATAAGTATCTTTTTTTGTTTTTGGTTTACCTCAATAACCGAATTGAGAATTTGAAAATCGTAGTTTTTGTCTTTCCCGGCATTGAGAAGTGCTTTTACATCCTTAGGGAAGCAAGATCCTCCGTATCCTATTCCGGGGAAAAGAAAGCGCTTACCAATACGTGAGTCGGTTCCCATCCCGACACGTACTTTATCAACATCTGCGCCTACTTTTTCACAATAGTTTGCGATTTCATTCATAAATGTGATCCTGGTTGCCAGGTAGGAGTTGGCGGCATATTTAGTTAATTCGGCCGATTTCTCATCCATAATAATTATCGGGTTACCAGAACGAACAAAAGGACCATATAGTTTTCGCATCAAATCGGTCGCCCTTTCACTACTCGACCCCACAATAATTCTTTCCGGTTTTAGAAAATCGTCTACCGCGAAGCCCTCTCGTAAAAATTCCGGATTTGAAACCACATCGAATTCGCAATCGGCATATTTGGCAATAACCGCTTTAACCTTTTCGGCTGTTCCAACAGGGACCGTGCTTTTATCTACAATTACTTTATACTCTTTAATTCTTTTACCGATTTCTTGGGAAACTTCTAAAACATACGATAAATCTGCAGAGCCATTTTCGTCTTCCGGAGTTGGTAAGGCTAAAAATATGATATCACCATGCTCCAGTCCTTCATCCAGCGAAGTCGTAAATTGCAGGCGGTTTGCTTTGATATTTCTTTCAAACAGTATATCGAGATGAGGTTCGTAAATAGGAAGGATGCCATTTCGCATTTTGTCTACTTTTTCAGCATCTATATCGACGCATACCACGTCATTGCCGGTTTCAGCCAGACAAGTCCCGGTTACCAATCCCACATATCCTGTGCCTATAATTGCTATTTTCATTCTTCTAAATAAACTCTCGAGAGTGTTTTAATATTACCTATTTCTTGTACACACGTTTCTAAAGTGTGCAAAAGTACAATTTGATACTATTATTAGTCCTTTTTTTCCTTTTTGTTTTCCGAAAGCTGACTCTGAATCAACATGACAATTAAAACAAAGCCAACATAATAAGACCCTATTTGCCTGTGAAATACATTTTCTACCATACAATAACTTACTAATACAATTATAAAAGCAGTAGGCATGAATTTCCTTCGGTTCTTAAAAAACACTACAAGGAGAAATAGGACGAACAAGGCAATGGCGATAAATCCGGAGTTAAAATAAATGTCTACAAACTGATTATGAGTATTGTGCCTGGACTCCACAAATTCATCCTTCTTAACGGCGTCATCGATCCGGTCATCATAACAGGCTGTCAGTTTATTCTTGGTTTCTTCAAAGCCAAAACCAATTAAGATAAATCCTTCTGTTTTATTGATCTGGTCCACGCACTTCCATACTTCAGTTCTTAGCTCCCAGGTCAATGTTCGTTCAAAAAACGATTTTTTAATAGCTTCCTCCGATGAGACACTTACTTTTGTCGAACTCAGTATTAACGCTGAAAGTCCCACAAGAACAACTAAAACAATAGGAAACCGTATCCATTTTTTAGGTCCATACAGTTGTCTGGTCAACAATAACAGGCCCAAAATAATCACTGCAATTTTTGAAACCATCAAGAAAATAAACAGCACATTGATGATGATTATCAACAAATGGTATTTATTTTCAGGGTGAAATTGCCGCCTCAAGGCCTGATAAGATATCAGTATGCTTAAAATCGCGATAAAACCTAAGTAAATCCTATCGATAAGTAAGGCTTCTATAACCTGTCGTGAAAACCCCAGTACAATATCTTCCGAAGTATTTATGATAATAAAAATATTGACCACTGAAAACAGAATTATGGCAAGTGAGGAAAAAACGATCGCAAGATTTATTTTCTTTGAATCTCCAATAGGAATATAAAGGAGAACGAACCCAAGGGATAACAACACCTTTTTGATCCAAACAAAATCATCCTCCAGGCGGTTGAAGATGGTGGCGTTGATCACGAGATAAATACAAAAGGCAACAAATAAAAGAGTTGGGGTTTTATTTAATTTTGTAAAATGCTCTTTCTTGATAATAAATGGGAATGTCACTACCAAAATCCCCATCAATATGTTGGGTAATATCCGTACGTAGTTGTCGAATGGTATTGAAAGGAACAATAACACATAAATGTATGGATATATTGAAGCTAGAAGTATGCGCACTACTTAATGTTTTTGAGTTCTAAATTTAAAAAAGATTCGCTCAACATCCTATTTTTTGAGATACTTAACTCAGCATTAATCAAAATGTGATAGCCTGCGCCATTATTGCTTGAATAATAGCTGCCAAAATACTGTTTCTTTTAATTCTTTTATCATTTTATTTACCGCCAGTAAACACCATATACTTAAATTAAGTTTAATTTGTTATTAGTGTTTTGTTGAATCTATATGTTCTATGATTTCAACATCAAATAAAAACGAGTAGATTGTTTTTACTTTTAAGCCTAGTCTCGTTGAACGGGCCCAATGAGAATAAAAAATCTATTGTTTAGAAACTTTGTAC